>NZ_JBJGYX010000007.1:0-138068 GCF_054050195.1 Geodermatophilus sp. SYSU D00710 | reverse complement strand
GGCAGCCGGGGGAGGACCCTCCCCCGGCTGCCGGAGGACTCACGGGAGCAGCAGCTCCTGACCGACGTAGATCCGGTTCGGGTCGCTGCACTCGTCGCGGTTGGCGGCCCACAGCGCCCGCCAGCCACCGTCGACGCCCTGCGCCCTCGCGATCTTGCCGAGGGTGTCGCCGCTCTTCACGACGTAGGAGCCGCCGTCACCGTCGCCGCGGTCCCAGCGGGAGCCGCGGTCCCAGCTGCGGTCGGCGTCCTCGGCCGGTGCCGGTGCCGGTGCCGGCTCCTCGGCGGCCGGAGCGGGAGCGGGGGCCGGAGCGGCGGCCGGCTCCTGAGCCGGCGCGGGGGCCGGGGCAGCCGCGGCCTCGGGCGAGCCCGCCTCCGGCGCCGACGGGTCGAGGTTCTTGCCGCAGGTCGGCCAGGCGCCCGGGCCCTGGACGTCGAGCGTGGCCTCGGCGACGGCGATCTGCTGCGCCTTGGTCGCCAGGTCGGCGCGCGGGGCGTGGTCGAGGCCGCCGAAGGCCTCCCAGGTGCTCTGGCTGAACTGCAGGCCGCCGTAGTAGCCGTTGCCGGTGTTGATGCTCCAGTTGCCGCTGGACTCGCACTGGGCGACGGCGTCCCAGTCGTTGGGGGCGGCGGCCGATGCCGGGCCGGCCGCGACGCCGATCGCGGCCGCGGCCACGCCGGTCGTCACGAGGGCACGGCGGAGGAAGGACGTGGACGTGCGCATGCGGGATCTCCGATCCGCCGCCTGCGAGGTGAGCTGTCGGGTTCGGAGCGATCGGTGCCCCGGCCGCACGTGTGCGGCTTCACCCCCAGGCGCTGCGTCCGGCCCCCGTGACCGCGGCGCACACGCCGAGATGGGTCCCCCACCCCCGTCCTGGCGGTGCAGGAGGAACGGAGCCCGGCGGACGGGGTTCGGCGGACCGGCTCCGGCACGCCGCCGTCGGTCGGCCGCGTGCGGGAGCCAAGGTAACGGTCGCATCACGGGACGGCACACCGGCCCCACCCGTCACGGCGTGCCGCCCGGCGTCCCGGGTCCGGCCCGGGCGCGGCACCGCAGGTCACGGCGGCGCCGGGCGGCGCCGCCGTGACCTCCGTCTCATCCTCGGACGAGCAGCGCCACGGGCAGCCGGTCGAGCAGGCCCGCCACGGGCGCCCCGCCGGCGTCGGCCACGACCCGGGTGCCGGTCAGCACGTCGCGCCAGGCGCCCGTGGGCAGCGCCAGCGCGGTGTCGCCCCAGCCGGTGGCGGCCAGCGCCACGGGCAGCCGGGTCGCCACCGTGACCGCTCCGCCCCGGTCGAAGGCGACGACGGAGCCGGCCGCGCTGCCGGTGGCCTCGACCGGCGTGTAGCCGGAGAACAGCTCCGGGGAGTCCCGGCGCAGCCGCAGCGCCCGGGAGGTGACCAGCAGCTTGGCCGCGCCGGTGTCGTCGACCCCGGGCACCTCGCCGCCGTCGAGGCGGGCCAGCAGCCGCCGGCGCTCGTCGTAGTCGACCGGGCGGCGGTTGTCGGGGTCGACCAGCGAGCGGTCCTCCAGCTCGGTGCCCTGGTAGACGTCGGGGACGCCGGGCATGGTCAGCTGCACGAGCTTCTGCGCCAGCGCGTTGGACCGCCCGGCCGGGCCGATGCGGGCGACGAACGCCTCGATCTCGGCGTTGGTCACCGGGTCGTCGTACGCGGCGTCGACCATCCCGTGCAACTGCGCCTCGAAGGCCTCGTCGACGTCGGTCCACGTCGTCGAGGTGCCCGCCTCCCGGGCGGCCTTCTCGGCGTAGGCGTGCGCCCGCTCGCGCGACAGCGGCCAGGCGCCGACCAGGTTCTGCCACACCAGGTGCGCCAGCGGCCGATCGGGCAGCGGGTGGCGCGCGAGCCAGCCGCGCACCAGGTCCGCCCACTCGGTGGGCACCTCGGCGAGCACGGCCAGCCGGGCCCGGGTGTCCTCGCTGCGCTTGGTGTCGTGCGTGGTCAGCGTGGTCATCGACTCGGGCTTGCGCGCCAGCCGCCGGGCCTGCGCCTCGTGGAACTCCGCGACCGTGCTGCCGAACCGGGCCGGGTCGCCGCCCACCTCGTTGAGCACCACGAACCGGGCCCACCGGTAGTAGGCGCTGTCCTCGACGCCCTTGGCCATCACCGGGCCGCTGGTCTGCTCGAACCGGGTGGCCGCCTCGGTGCCGGCCCGCGCCAGCACCGGGTGCAGCGCGTCGACCGCGGCGACCAGGTCGGGACGGCGGTCGCGGACGGCGGCCACCGTGGCGTCGAGGTGCTCGCGGCCGTCGGGCAGGTAGGTGCGGTAGACGTCGAAGCTGGCCAGGAGCTCGGCCAGCGCCTCCTCCTCGGTCCCGACGTCGATCCCGGGCAGTTCGCCGATGACCCGCACCAGGCGGGCGACCTCCGAGCCGAGGCTGCCGTCGGTGACCTCGCGCTTGCAGTCGTGCACCAGCCGCGCGTAGTCGACCTCGCGGCCCGACAGCCCGGTGTCCAGCGCGGTCAGCGCCGCCTCCCCGGCCGGGTCGACCAGCACGTCGTCGACCTCGGCGAGGGCGTCGTAGCCGGTGGTGCCGGCGGTCCGCCAGCTCTCCGGGAGGTCCTCGCCGGGCTCGAGGATCTTCTCGACCACCGTCCAGCGTCCGCCCGAGGCCTCGGCCAGCCGGTCGAGGTAGCCCTTCGGGTCGGCCAGGCCGTCGGGGTGGTCGATGCGCAGCCCGTCGACGGCGCCGTCGGCCACCAGTTCCAGCACCAGCTCGTGGGTGGCGCGGAAGACCTCGGGGTCCTCCACCCGCAGCCCGGCGAGGGTGTTGATGGCGAAGAAGCGCCGGTAGTTGAGGTCGGAGTCCGCCCGCCGCCAGTCGACCAGCTCGTAGTGCTGCCGGTCGTGCACCTCCTGCGGGGTCCCCTCCCCGGTGCCGGGGGCGATGGGGAAGCGGTTGTCGTAGTAGCGGAGCTCCCCGTCGACGACCTCGAGCTTCTCCACGTCGTCGGCGGAGCCGAGCACCGGGATGCGCACCCGGCCGCCGAAGTCCCAGTCGATGTCGAACGCCGCCGCGTGCGTGCTGTCCCGCCCGTGCCGCAGCACGTCCCACCACCACGGCGCCTCGGCCGGGTCGGCCACGCCCATGTGGTTGGGCACCAGGTCGAGCACCAGCCCCAGGCCGTGCTCGTGCAGTGCGGCGACGAACCGGTCCAGGCCCGCCCGCCCGCCGCGCGACTCGTCGACGTGCGCGTGGTCGACCGTGTCGTACCCGTGCGTGCTGCCCGCCGCCGCGCGCAGCAGGGGCGAGGAGTAGGCGTGGCTGACACCGAGGTCGGCCAGGTAGCCGACCACGGCGGCGGCGTCGTCGAGGGTGAAGTCGGCGGTCACCTGCAGCCGGTAGGTCGCCGTGGGGACGGCCCGCCGGCGCTCCTGGCCCGTCGGGTCGCTCACGAGCGGCGCTTGGCCGACAGCACGACCATGGACCGGTCCTGCAGGGTCAGCGACTCGCCCGGCTTGAGCTCGACGCGCTCGACCTCGCCCAACTCGGCGGTGTCGAGGACGACGGTCCACACCTGCGCGTACTCCTCGGGCGGCAGGGCGAACTCGATCGGCTCGTGGTGGGCGTTGAAGGCCAGGAAGAAGTGGTCGTCGACGACGTCCTCGCCCCGCTCGTCGGTGGACCGGATGCCGTGCCCGTTGAGGTACATGCCGATCGACTTGGCGTAGCCGGCGTCCCAGTCGTCCTCGGTCATGAGGTCACCGGAGGGGGTCAGCCAGGCGATGTCCTGCACCGGCTCGCCCTCCGCCCGGCGGACCGGGCGGCCGTGGAAGAAGCGCCGCCGCCGGAACGTCGGGTGCTCGGTGCGCAGCCGGGTGACCAGCTTGGTGAACTCCAGCAGCCCCTCGTCGACCTCGTCCCAGTGGATCCAGGTCAGCGGGGAGTCCTGGCAGTAGCCGTTGTTGTTGCCCCTCTGCGTGCGGCCCAGCTCGTCGCCGTGCAGCAGCATGGGCACGCCCTGGCTGAGCATCAGCGTGGCGAGGAAGTTGCGCCGCTGGCGGGCGCGCAGGGTGAGCACCTTCGGGTCGGTCGTGGGTCCCTCGACGCCGCAGTTCCAGCTGCGGTTGTGGCTCTCGCCGTCGTTGTTGCCCTCGCCGTTGGCCTCGTTGTGCTTCTCGTTGTAGGAGACCAGGTCGGTGAGCGTGAAGCCGTCGTGCGCGGTGACGAAGTTGATGCTGGCCACCGGCCGCCGCCCGGAGTGCTGGTAGAGGTCCGAGGAGCCGGTGATCCGGCTGGCGAACTCCCCGACCGTGGCGCTCTCCCCGCGCCAGAAGTCGCGCACCGTGTCGCGGTACTTGCCGTTCCACTCCGTCCACAGCGCCGGGAAGTTGCCCACCTGGTAGCCGCCCTCGCCGACGTCCCACGGCTCGGCGATCAGCTTCACCTGGCTGACCACCGGGTCCTGGTGCACCAGGTCGAAGAACGCCGAGAGCCGGTCGACGTCGTGCAGCTCGCGGGCCAGCGCCGAGGCGAGGTCGAAACGGAACCCGTCGACGTGCATCTCGGTGACCCAGTACCGCAGCGAGTCCATGATCAGCTGCAGTGCCTGCGGCGTCCGGGCGTTGAGCGTGTTCCCGGTGCCGGTGTAGTCCATGTAGTACTGCGGGTCGTCCTCGACCAGCCGGTAGTACGCGCGGTTGTCGATGCCCTTGAACGACAGCGTCGGCCCGAGGTGGTTGCCCTCGGCGGTGTGGTTGTAGACCACGTCGAGGATGACCTCGATGCCCGCCTCGTGCAGGGTGCGGACCATCCCCTTGAACTCCTGCACCTGCATGCCGTTGTCGGTGTTGCTCGCGTACTCGTCGTGCGGCGCGAAGAACCCGATGGTGTTGTAGCCCCAGTAGTTGCGCAGGCCCTTCTGCTGGAGGGTGTCGTCCTGCACGAACTGGTGGACCGGCATGAGCTCGATCGCGGTGACGCCCAGGCCCTGCAGGTAGGAGACGACGGCGGGGTGTGCGATGCCGGCGTAGGTGCCGCGCAGCTCCTCGGGCACGTCGGGGTGGGTCATGGTCAGGCCCTTGACGTGGGCCTCGTAGATGACCGTCTTGTGGTACGGCGTCCTCGGCGGGCGGTCGACGCCCCAGTCGAAGTACGGGTTGACGACGACGGACTTCGGCATGTGCGCCGCGGAGTCCTCGTCGTTGCGCTCGCCGGTGTCGAAGTCGTAGCCGAAGACCGACGGGTCCCAGTCGATCTGGCCGTCGATGGCCTTCGCGTAGGGGTCGAGCAGCAGCTTGTTCGGGTTGCAGCGCAGCCCCTGCGCGGGGTCGTAGGGGCCGTGCACGCGGTAGCCGTAGCGCTGCCCGGGCTGGATGCCGGGCAGGAACGCGTGCCACACGTAGCCGTCCATCTCCGGCAGCCGGACGCGGGTCTCGGTGCCGTCGTCGTCGAACAGACACAGTTCGACCTTCTCGGCCACCTCGCTGAAGATCGCGAAGTTGGTGCCGGTGCCGTCGAACGTGGCTCCGAGGGGATAGGCCGTTCCGGGCCACACCTGGGTCATGGACGTGTTTCCTCCTGCACGGGCGCCCCCGGCGGGGTCAGGGGGCGCGGTGGCCCCCCGCCACGACCGTCGGCAGGGGGTCTGGGCACAGGGTGCCCGCGCGTCCCTTGCCCGATCGGGGCGGCTCCACACCTGACGCGGCGGAGGTCACGTCCGCGCCTCCCGCCCGCCGGCCGGGGCGTCCCGGACGACGACGCCCCCCGCGGCAGGCCGCGGGGGGCGTCGTGCGCAGGTCCGGCGGTGCCGTCGGTGGCCCGGTCCGGGGAGCGCGTCGCGGGGTCCGACCTCGCCCGGCGTCCGGGTGGCACTGGTCCCTGGCGCGCGCTCCTGCGAGGCGTCACGCTAGCGCCCGGGCCGCACCGGCACGAGCACCGAGGCCGCGATCGGTCAACCGGCGGCGTCCCCCGGTCCCGTCCGTCGCAGGGGCCACGTCCGGTCCCACCGGTTTCTGTCGCCGGTCGGTCGTACCGTCGTTCCCGTGCGCGCGACCACCGACATCCGGCCCACCCAGGGGCGTTTCCGCGTCGTCAGCGAGTTCCAGCCCTCGGGCGACCAGCCGGCCGCGATCGAGGCGCTCGCCCGGCGGGTGAACTCCGGCGAGACGGACTCCGTGCTCCTCGGCGCCACCGGCACGGGCAAGTCGGCGACCACGGCCTGGCTCATCGAGCAGGTGCAGCGGCCCACCCTGGTGATGGCGCCGAACAAGACGCTCGCCGCGCAGCTGGCCAACGAGTTCCGGGAGCTGCTGCCCGACAACGCCGTCGAGTACTTCGTCTCGTACTACGACTACTACCAGCCCGAGGCCTACGTCCCGCAGACCGACACCTACATCGAGAAGGACTCCTCGATCAACGAGGAGGTCGAGCGGCTGCGGCACTCCGCCACCCAGGCGTTGCTCACCCGGCGCGACGTCGTCGTGGTCGCCACCGTGTCCTGCATCTACGGCCTGGGCACCCCGCAGGAGTACGTCGACCGCGCGCTGCGGATCTCGGTGGGGGAGGAGCGCGACCGCGACGAGCTGCTGCGCACGCTGGTCGAGGAGCAGTACACCCGCAACGACCTGTCCTTCACCCGCGGCACGTTCCGGGTGCGCGGCGACACGATCGAGGTCTTCCCGGTCTACGAGGAGCTCGCCGTCCGGATCGAGATGTTCGGCGACGAGGTCGAGCGGCTGTACTACCTGCACCCGCTGACCGGCGAGGTGGTCCGCGAGGTCGAGGAGCTGTTCGTCTTCCCGGCCACCCACTACGTCGCCGGCCCCGAGCGCATGGAGCGGGCCATCGCCGCCATCGAGGCCGAGCTCGAGCAGCGGCTGGCCGAGCTGGAGCGGCAGGGCAAGCTGCTGGAGGCCCAGCGGCTGCGCATGCGCACCACCTACGACATCGAGATGATGCGCCAGGTCGGCTTCTGCTCCGGCATCGAGAACTACTCCCGGCACATCGACGGCCGCGCGGCGGGCTCGGCCGGTGCCTGTCTCATCGACTACTTCCCCGACGACTTCCTGCTCGTCATCGACGAGTCGCACGTCACCGTCCCGCAGATCGGCGGCATGTACGAGGGCGACATGAGCCGCAAGCGGACGCTGGTCGAGCACGGCTTCCGGCTGCCCTCGGCGATGGACAACCGCCCGCTGAAGTGGGAGGAGTTCACCGACCGGATCGGCCAGACGGTCTACCTGTCGGCGACGCCGGGGCCCTTCGAGCTCGGCCGGGTCCAGGGCGACGTCGTCGAGCAGGTCATCCGCCCGACCGGCCTGGTCGACCCCGAGGTCGTGGTCAAGCCGACCAAGGGCCAGATCGACGACCTGGTGCACGAGATCCGGGTGCGGGTGGAGAAGGACGAGCGGGTCCTGGTCACCACGCTGACCAAGAAGATGGCCGAGGACCTCACCGACTACCTGCTCGAGCTGGGCATCAAGGTGCGGTACCTGCACTCCGAGGTCGACACCCTGCGCCGGGTGGAGCTGCTGCGGGAACTCCGGCAGGGCGAGTACGACGTGCTGGTCGGCATCAACCTGCTGCGCGAGGGGCTCGACCTGCCCGAGGTGTCCCTGGTGGCCATCCTCGACGCCGACAAGGAGGGCTTCCTCCGCTCGGGCACCTCGCTGATCCAGACGATCGGCCGCGCCGCCCGCAACGTGTCCGGGCAGGTGCACATGTACGCCGACACGATCACCCCCTCGATGGCGACGGCGATCGAGGAGACCAACCGGCGCCGCGAGAAGCAGATCGCCTACAACCGCGAGCGCGGCATCGACCCGCAGCCGCTGCGCAAGAAGATCGTCGACATCCTCGACGGCATCTACCGCGAGGCCGAGGACGGCGGCGCGGAGCTGGTCGGGGGCTCGGGCCGCCAGCAGTCGCGCGGCAAGGCGCCGGTCCCGGGGCTGTCGTCGAAGACCCGGGGGAAGGCCGGCGCCATCGACGTCCAGGGCCTGCCACGGGCGGAGCTGGCCGACCTGATCAGCCAGATGAACGAGCAGATGCTCGCCGCCGCCCGCGAGCTGCAGTTCGAGGTGGCCGCCCGGCTGCGCGACGAGCTGTCCGAGCTGAAGAAGGAGCTGCGCCAGCTCGACGCCGCCCACGCGTAGGGAGGCGGACGCAACCGTCCGGATCCGGCGGGAACCCGGAACGGTCCACCGGCCGTTGGCCGTTGCGGACCTCCCCGTGTGGCGTACCGCGCCGTGCGGGTACCGGTCCCGCGTGGAGGGGAGTATCCCGACGCGGTGGTGTCGTCAGCACGGGCCGCAGCGCCCCGGCGCCATCGGCCGACCGGTCCCCGGTCGGTGGGAGAGACCTCTGGTGCTGACAGCTGCCAGTGGACCGGAGGTACCGCCTGATGGACGTCCCACTCTGGGTGTGGGGGATCACCGTCGGAGCGATCGTGGCCATGATCGCGTTCGACTTCATCGGCCACGTGCGCACGCCGCACGCGCCCACCCTGCGCGAGTCCGCGACCTGGTCGGCGATCTACGTCGCCCTCGCCGTGGTCTTCGGGATCCTGGTCTGGCTGTTCGCCGGCGCGCAGTACGGCGGTGAGTACTTCGCCGGCTACATCACCGAGAAGAGCCTCTCGGTGGACAACCTGTTCGTCTTCGTGCTGATCATGGCCAGCTTCGCGGTGCCCCGGGAGCTGCAGCAGAAGGTGCTGCTGTTCGGCATCGCCTTCGCCCTCGCCCTGCGGACGGTCTTCATCTTCCTCGGCGCCGCGGCGATCGAGAACTTCAGCTGGGTCTTCTACCTCTTCGGCGCGTTCCTGATCTACACCGCCATCGCGCAGGCGCGGGCCAGCGGCCACGACGACGACGAGTTCAAGGAGAACGCGTTCCTCCGGCTCACCCGGAAGATCGTGCCGACCACGCAGGAGTACCACTCCGACCGGATGACCACGAAGATCGACGGCAAGCGGTACATCACCCCGCTGGCCATCGCGCTGGTCGCCATCGGCAGCGCCGACATCCTCTTCGCGGTCGACTCGATCCCGGCGATCTTCGGCCTGACGCAGGAGACCTTCCTGGTCTTCACCGCCAACGCCTTCTCGCTGCTGGGCCTGCGGCAGCTGTTCTTCCTCATCGACGGCCTGCTCGACCGGCTGGTCTACCTGCACTACGGCCTGGCGGTCATCCTCGGCTTCATCGGCATCAAGCTGCTCATCCACGCGCTGCACGAGAACGAGCTGCCGTTCATCAACGGCGGTGAGCACGTGACCGTGATCCCCGAGGTGCCGACCTGGCTGTCGCTGGCGGTCATCGTCGTCACCCTGTTCGTCACCACCGTCGCGAGCCTCGCGCGCAGTCGCCGGGACGCCCGCGAGGCCGCCGCGCAGGGCACCGTCGGCCGGGGCGCGGCCGCGGTGGCCGGCGAGACCGGGGTCCCGACCGCGGAGCGGCAGAGCGAGGACCAGCCGCGGCCGGCGACCCGGCCCGCACCACCGGCCTGACCGCGGTCCGCGGGGTCACCCGGGCGGGGCACCCCGCCCGCGTGGCCGAGCCTGTTGCTCCCGGTGACCGTGCGGCAGTATCCGAGACACGTCCGCTCCGCCGGGTGCCCGACCGGGGCCCGGCGCAGCGGTGCCGGGGGACAGCGCCGGGCGCCCGCGCCTGCGCACCCGCCCGGTGGCGCCGGCCCGTCCGGCGTGCTGCGCCAGCGGCGACCGCCGTTGCGTGACCGACAGTGACATGGGAGTCCAACTGATGGGTGTCAGCCTCTCCAAGGGCGGGAACGTCTCGCTGACCAAGGAGGCGCCGGGCCTGACCGCGGTGAACGTGGGCCTGGGCTGGGACGTCAACACGTTCTCCGGGGGCGACTTCGACCTCGACGCGTCGGCGATCATGGTCGACGCCGGTGGCAAGGTCACCCCCGACGACTCGGGCTTCGTCTTCTTCAACAACCTCCGCAGCCCCGACGGCTCGGTCGTCCACGTCGGTGACAACCTCACCGGTCAGGGCGAGGGCGACGACGAGGTCATCCAGGTCAACCTGGCCGGGGTCCCGCCGACGGTCGACAAGATCGTCTTCCCGGTCTCGATCTACGACGCCGACAACCGCAAGCAGAACTTCGGCGCCGTGCGCAACGCCTTCATCCGCGTCGTCAACCAGGCCAACGGCTCGGAGATCGCCCGGTACGACCTCACCGAGGACGCCTCGGTCGAGACCGCCATGGTGTTCGGCGAGCTCTACCGCAACGGCCCGGACTGGAAGTTCCGCGCCGTCGGCCAGGGCTACGCCTCCGGCCTGCGCGGCATCGCCCAGGACTTCGGCGTCAACGTCGGCTGACCGCCACCGGGCCCGGACGGCACCCGTCCGGGCCCGGTGCCCCCGCGCGCGCCGGCCCCTCCCGTTCCGGGTCTCCCCGACGTACTGTCCCCGCGCTTCCGACCCAGCCCCCGAGACCCGGAGGTCCCGCCCCGCCATGCCCGCTGCCCCGGTGGCCGCCGTCCACCCGCCCGCACCCCGCTCCCTCGGCTGAGCGGCGGCAGCGTGGTCCACGTCCTGACCCGGGGCGGCAACGTCGGTCTGGCCCAGGCCGGCCTCACCGGTCCCGTCGTCGTCACCCTCACCTGGAACCCGGCGCCGGGCGTCGACGCCGACCTCTCGGCGTTCCTCACCACCGGCGCCGGCCGGGTCCGCAGCGACGACGACTTCGTCTTCTACAACCAGCCCGCGGGTGCCGGCGGCGCGGTGGGCCACCTCGGCAAGTCCGTCCGCGGCGGCGTCACCGTCGACCAGGTCCGCATCGACCCGGCCGCGCTGCCCGCCGACGTGGAGAAGGTCGTCATCGGCGCCTCCCTCGACGGCGCGGGCACCTTCGGCGGGCTCACCGGCCTCGCCGTCGAGGTGTCGCCCGACGGCGGCGCCCCGGCGGCGGTCCGCTGCGAGCTGGCCGCCGGACCGGAGACCGCGCTGGTCTTCGCCGAGGTCTACCGCCGCGGGGCCGACTGGAAGGTCCGCGCGGTCGGGCAGGGCTACACCGGCGGCCTGGCGGCCATGGCCACCGACGTCGGCGTCAGCGTCGACGAGGAGCCCGCCGCCCCGCCGCCCGCCCCTGCCGCGAGCGCGCCGCCGGTCAGCATGGAGAAGCGGCGGCTGGTCGACCTCGAGAAGAAGCTCGCCACGCAGGCGCCGCAGATGCTCAGCCTGGTCAAGTCCGCCGGGGTCAGCCTGGAGAAGCGCGGCCTGGGCGAGCACACCGCCCGGGTGGCGCTGGTCCTCGACATCTCCGGCTCGATGGCCGCGCTCTACCGCGCCGGCGCCGTCCAGCGGCTGGCCGAGCGGGTGCTCGCGCTGGGCCTGCGCTTCGACGACGACGGCGTCGTCGACGTCTTCCTCTTCGGCAAGGACGTGCACCGGCCCGAGCCGGGTCTGCGGCTGGAGGGCCACCAGCAGTACATCGCCGAGCTCACCTCCCGGTACCCGCTGGAGTACGACACCCGCTACGGCGCCGCGATGGCCGCCGTCCGGCAGGCCTACTTCGGCGACAGCCGCGAGCGCGTGGAGCCGCAGCCGGCGCAGGTGCCCGTCTACGTCATGTTCCTGACCGACGGCGCCCCCAGTGACAAGGCGGTCGCCACCCGGCAGATCCGGTCGGCGTCCTACGAGCCGGTGTTCTGGCAGTTCATGGGCATCGGCCCGGAGCGGCAGTTCTCCTACCTGCAGCGACTCGACGACCTCGAGGGCCGCTACACCGACAACGCCGACTTCTTCGCCGTCGACCAGGACGACCTGATGGGCCGCCGGCCGATCAGCGACGACGCGCTGTTCGACCGGCTGATGACCGAGTACCCCGGCTGGCTGCGCCGGGCGCGCGCCCAGGGCCTGCTGCGTCCCTGAGCCGCACCTGCCCGAGACCCACACCGGCCGTCCAGGCCCCGTCCAGCCCGCATCCAGCAGAGGGTGAGAGGGATCGACCGTGCGCCACTTCGCCTACCTGACCGACGACGAGCGGGAGCGGCTGTTCGCCGTCCCGCCGGGGGAGGTCGGCCCCGCCACGCCGCGCGCCATGCTGGCGCTAGCGCTGGGCGCGACGCTCTACACCCCCGGCACCCGGCCGCTGCTGGACGCCGATGCCGCCCGTGCCGCCGCGGCCGGGGCCACGAGCACCGTGTGGTGCCTCGAGGACGCCATCCCGCACGCCGCCGTGGGGGAGGCCGAGGCCAACGTCGTCGCGGCGCTGCAGCGCATCGACCGCCGGGTGGCCGAGGGCGACACCGCCCCGCTGCCGCTGGTGTTCGTGCGGGTGCGCACGCCCGAGCAGATCCGCTCGATCGCCGTCGGGGCGGGCGCGGCGCTGTCCCGGCTGACCGGGTTCAGCCTGCCCAAGGCCACCGGTGCCACCCTCGGGCCGATGCTCGAGGCGATCGCCGAGGTCAGCTCGGCCACCGGCCACCCGCTGTACGGCATGCCCATCCTCGAGACGCCCGACCTCGCGTGGCGGGAGAGCCGCGCCGACGCGCTGGCCGCCCTCGCCGAGGTGGTCGCCGCCCACCGCGAGCAGGTGCTGTGCCTGCGCGTGGGCGGCACCGACCTGTCGGGGCTGTTCGGCCTGCGCCGCGACCGCGACACCACCATCTGGGACGTCGCCGTGGTCCGCGACTGCCTGGCCGACGTGGTCAACCGCTTCACCCGGGGCGGTGAGCACGTGGTCACCGGCGCGGTCTGGGAGCACATCCCCGGCCCGCGGCTGTTCAAGCCGCAGCTGCGGCAGTCGCCGTTCACCGAGCAGCACGAGGGCCGGCTGCGGCAGCGGATGATCGCCGGCGACCTCGACGGCCTGGTGCGCGAGGTCGCTCTCGACAAGGCCAACGGGGTGCTCGGCAAGACCGTCATCCACCCGGCGCACGTGGCGGTGGTCAACGCGCTGCTCACCGTCTCCCGCACCGAGTACGACGACGCCCTCGAGATCCTCACCGCCCGCGGCCGCGGCGGGATCGCGGTGTCCGAGAACGGGCGGATGAACGAGATCGGCCCGCACGCGCTGTGGGCCGAGCTGATCAGCCGCCGCGCCGCCGTGTACGGCGTGGTCGCCGACGAGGCCGCGCTGGTCGACCTGCTCTCGGCCGGGGAGCGCCGGCTGGCCGAGGTGTTCGGCGGGAACGAGGTCCACCGGGCGTGACCACCACGATCACCGGTGCCCCCTGGCTGGGCGGCACCGTCTCCGCGCTGCTCGGCGTGCAGGCGTCCGACCCTGGCCGCTTCGCCACGCTGTGCGGCCTCGCGCTGCGCGACAACCCGCGCCGCGCCCACCTCGTCGTCTCCCGGGTGCTCGGCAAGCACGTGCCGGTCGCCCCCGCCGACGTCCTCGCCGCCGGGCACGCGGTCGGCGACGCCGTGGCCGCCGTCCTCGGCGGCGAGCGCCCCGGCCTGGTCGTCGGCTACTGCGAGACCGCCACCGGGCTCGGCCACGCCGCGGCGGCCCGGCTCGGCGCGACCGCCCTGTCCACCACGCGGCGGGTGCACCCCGGCGTGCCCGTGGCCGCCGCGTTCGAGGAGGAGCACTCCCACGCCGTGGCCCACGCCCTGCAACCGGCCGGGCCGGTGACGCTGGCCGCGCCCGGCCCGCTGGTGCTGGTCGACGACGAGCTGACCAGCGGGCGCACCGTGCTCAACACCGTCGCCGAGCTGCACGCCCGCTGGCCGCGGTCGCGCTTCGTGATCGGCACGCTGCTCGACGCCCGGCCGCCCGCTGCCCGGGCCGCGTTCGACGAGCGGGCCGCCGCGCTGGGCGTGCGGGTCGACGTCGCCGCCGTCCTCACCACCGCGCTCACCCTCCCCGACGACGTCCTCGAGCGGGCCGCGGCCGCCCGCGCCGCGCTGCCCGGCCCGGCGCCGCTGCCCACCGGGGCGCCCGGCGCGGTCCGCGTGCACGAGGGGCTGTGGCCGGCCGGCGCGCCGACCACCGCCCGGCACGGGCTGACCGCCGCCGGCACCACCCGGCTGCACGCGGCCGCCGGCACGGCCGCCGCCGCCCTGGCGCCGGCGCTGGCCGGCAGCCGCGGCGTCCTCGTGCTCGGCACCGAGGAGCTCATGTACGCGCCCACCGTGCTCGCCACCGCCCTCGACCGGCGGCTCGCGGACGTCCCCGTCACCACCCAGTCGACCACCCGGAGCCCCGTGCACGCCGCCGACGACCCCGGCTACGCCCTGCGCCGCAGCCTGGCCTTCCCCGCTCCCGACGAGCCCGCCCGCACCTCGCGGGTGCACAACCTCGCCGACCCCGCGGCCGTCCCCCCGGCCGACCCGTGGTCGGACCTGCGCGCCGACGACGTCGTGGTCGTGGTCGACGCCCCGGCCGCCGACGCCGCGCCGCTGGCGGAGGCGCTGCGCCCGTTCGCCGCCCGCGCGGTGCACGTCGTCCCCGTGCCGCTGTCGGACCCGCTGACGGAGCCGGTCCCGTGACCGCGCTGCAGCCGCCGCTCGCGCCGGCGGTGCCCGGCCGGTTCGGCTCGTACCCCGCCGAGGACGTCACCTGGCTGCTCACCGACCTGTCCGGGGTGGCACTCGAGCGCGGCACCGAGGACCGCGAGGAGGCCATCCAGTCGGGCACCCACTACTCGGAGATGCTGCCGGTCGAGTACCAGCCCGACGACGCCTACCTCGCGCTCTTCACCAGCGCGCTGGAGGCGTCGGCGGAGCGGCTGGCGGACGCCGTCGCCCGCGTCGGCGAGCTGGTCTGGGACGCCGCGGCCGCCGCCGGGCACACCCCCGTCCTGGTCTCGCTGGCCCGGGCCGGCACGCCGATCGGCGTGCTGCTGCGGCGCTGGTTCCGGGCCTCGCGCGGCGTCGACGTGCCGCACTACACCGTCTCGATCATCCGCGGCCGCGGCATCGACCAGGTGGCGATGGCGCACGTGCTGGCCCGCCACCCGGCCGGTGCGGTGCACTTCGTCGACGGCTGGACCGGCAAGGGCGCCATCCAGCGACAGCTCACCGAGGCCGTCGCCGGCTGGGTCGCCGCGCACCCCGAGCACGCCGCGCTCGACGACCGGCTCGCCGTGCTGGCCGACCCCGGGGTGTGCACCGAGTTGTTCGGCACCCGCGACGACTTCCTCATCCCCAGCGCCTGCCTGAACAGCACGGTGTCCGGGCTGGTGTCGCGGACCGTGCTGCGCGAGGACCTCATCGGCCCGGGCATGTTCCACGGCGCGAAGTACTACGCCGAGCTCGCCGGCTCCGACGTCTCCGCGCTGTTCGTCGACACCGTGGCGGCAGCGTTCCCCGCCGTCGCCCCGGCCGACGACGTCCCCGCCGCGCGGCGCCGGCCGACCTGGGCCGGGTGGGCGGCGGTCGAGGCGATCGCCGCCGAGCACGGCATCGCTGACGTCAACCTGGTCAAGCCCGGGGTGGGGGAGACGACCCGGGTGCTGCTGCGCCGGGTGCCGTGGCAGGTGCTGGTCCGGCCCGACCGCGCCGCGGACCTGCGGCACGTCGTCGCCCTCGCGCAGGCCCGCGGGGTGCCACTGGTCGAGGTGCCCGGCCTGCCCTACTCCTGCGTCGGGCTGATCCGGCCGGTGGGCCGGTGACCGCCGTCCTGCCGGCGATCCTGGCCGCCGTCGACCTCGACCGCACGCTCATCTACTCCGCGTCCGCGGCCGGCGGCACCGACGGGCTGCGGGTCGTCGAGCACCTCGACGGCGCCCCGCTGAGCCACGCGACCCCGGCGTCGTGGGAGCTGCTGGCCGAGCTGACCCGCCGCGCCGTCCTCGTCCCGGTGACCACCCGCACCGCCGCGCAGTACGAGCGGGTGCGGCTGCCGGTGGTGCCCCGCTACGCGCTGTGCGGCAACGGCGGCGTGCTGCTCGCCGACGGCGTGCGGGACCCCGACTGGGACGCCTGGGCGGCGGCCACCGCGACGCAGGCGGCGCCGCTGGCCGAGCTGCTCGCCCCGCTGGAGGCGGTGGCCGGCGAGCCCTGGGTGCGCACCGTGCGCGCCGCCGAGGGCCTGTTCGGCTACCTGGTCGCGCACGCGCGGGAGGCGATCCCGGAGGAGTGGCTCGCCGCTGCCGGCGCCACCGCGGCCGCCGCCGGGGCCACCCTCAGCGTGCAGGGCCGCAAGGTCTACGTCGTCCCTGCTGGGCTGTCCAAGGCCGCCGGGCTGCTGCGGCTGCGCCGGCTGCTCGCGGGCACCGGCCCCGCGCCGCGGCTGCTGTGCGCAGGCGACAGCCTGCTCGACGCCCCGATGCTGCTCGCCGCCGACGCCGCCGTCCGGCCCGCGCACGGCGAGCTGCACGAGCAGGGCTGGACCGGCGCGCGGGTCGCGGTCACCGCGGCCACCGGCGCCGCGGCGGGGGAGGAGATCGTCCGCTGGCTGCTCGAGCGGACGTGAGATCACTCCGCCCGGGCGGTGCGCACCAGGCCGGCCAGCCCCCGCTCGATCGACTCGGCCTCCCGCAGCACCGCGCCCCAGTCCGGCCGGTCGGCGCGGGCGGCCGCCTCCAGCGCCGGCAGCCGGCGGGCGAGGTCCTCGAAGGTCCGCCGGTAGCGGCGGGCGCGGTCCTCGGGCAGCCCGGCCAGGAACCGCCGGGCGTCGACGACGGCCCGCTGCACCGCGCCCAGCAGCGACGCCGGATCGGACCGGACGGCGTCCAGCCGGGCCAGCCGCTCGGTCGCCGCGCGCACCTCGTCGTCGACCCGCCCGGCCGCGGCGCGGACCCGGACGAGCTGCGCGGCGGCCTCCGGCACGTCGACCGGCGACGCGTCCAGCGCCGCGGTGAGCGCGGTCAGCGCCGCGTCGGCCTCGGCCAGCGCCTCGGCCGCCCGCTGCGGCGCGCGCTCGACGTCGGCCCACGCCGACAGCGGATAGCGCCGCCGCAGCTCGCTCATCACCGGCGCCAGCCGCTCGTGGCGGGTGCCCAGCGCCTCCCGGCGGGTGCGCACCGACGCCGCGCCGCGGCGCACCTCGGCGGCACGGCCGGCCAGCCCCCGGAGCCGCTCGGCCCCCGCGTCGGCGGCCCGGCGGGCCCGCTCGGCCGCGGCCACCGCGTCGGCGGCCCGGCGCTGGGCGAGGGCCGCCTCCGCGCCGGCCAGCGCGGTGGCGGCGTCGTCGAGCAGGACCGGCACCCCGGGGTCGGTCAGGCCGGTGGCGGCGGAACCGGCGAGCGCGTCGCGGGCGGCGGTCAGCGCGGCCGACGCCGCGGCCACGGCCGCGCCGGCGGAGGCCCGGACGCGGGTGGCGGCGGCGAGCACCTCGCCGTACTGCTCGCGGAAGCGCCGCACCTGGTCGAGGACCCCGCGCAGCGCGGCCGCGGCGGCGTCGAGGTCCCGGGCCGCGGCGCGGGCGCGCCCGGGGTCGACGTCGTCGTGACCGGCCAGCGCCTGCAGGTAGTGTCCGATGACCGCGTCGGCGTGCGTCGAGAGGTCGTGCCAGTCGCGCGCCAACGAGTCGGGGACGGGGATGTGGTGGTGAGCCCGTCGTCCACCGGCGCCCGCGGTCCCGCCGGCCTCCTCGGCCGCGGCCACCGCGTCGGGCAGGTCGGCCAGGGCCGCGTCGAGCTCCAGCATCGCCGCGGCGGCGGCCTCGCGGGCCGCGCCCGCCTCGCGCCGGCCGGCCTCCCGGTCGCGCCGCCACCACCGGGGAGCGGGGTCACCACCGAGCCCGCCCACGACCGTCTCCCTCCGCGTCGCCGGCGCGCTCGCGCCCCGGCGTCGTGCCTACCACGTCGGGACCGCGCGCTCCCGGACGGACGGTCCGGTCCGCCCGTCCGGTCGACTCCGTCACACCCGCCGCCCGCAGCCCGGACGGCGGGAACGTCTGGCACCCGGGGCCCGTTGGACCGTGGGTTCGCCTCCCGGCCGATCCGGCTCGGTGCTGTCTGCCGTACTCGTCGCCGCCTCGTCCGTCAGGCGTCGGAAAGGAAACCCTGATGCTCCGCTACTTCGGCTTCTCCGTCGGTCTGACGGTGGCCGCGCTCGTCACCGCCGTGCTGTTCGGCGGTCCGGCGGCCCTGCTGGCCGTCGCCGTCCTCGGCGTGCTCGAGGTCTGTCTCTCGTTCGACAACGCCGTGGTCAACGCCAAGGTGCTGCGCCGGATGAGCCCGCTGTGGCGGAAGCTGTTCCTCTACGTCGGCATCTTCATCGCCGTGTTCGGGATGCGGCTGCTGCTGCCGATCGTGCTGGTCGCGGTGACCGCGCAGCTGTCCATCCCCGAGGTGTGGGACCTGGCGCTGTCGGACCAGGAGGCCTACGCCGAGAACGTCGAGGCCGCGGCCGAGGCGATCTACACCTTCGGCGGCATCTTCCTGCTGATGATCTTCCTGAACTTCCTCTTCGACGAGGAGCGGGACATCCACTGGCTGGCCTGGCTGGAGCGCCCGCTGGCCAAGGCCGGCAAGCTGCCCTACCTCGCGATCATCATCGCGCTGGCGGTCATCTACATCGGCTCGCAGATCGCCGACGACGACAAGTACGCCACCGTGCTCGTCTCCGGCCTCGCCGGCCTGTTCACCTACCTGCTGATCGGCGGCCTCAACGAGCTCATGGAGGCCCCGGAGGACGACGACGCCGACGACGTGACCGCCACCGGTGCGTCGACCACCGGCGGCAACGCGGCCGGCACCGCGACCAAGGCCGTGGCCGGCGCCGGCTTCGCCGCGTTCCTCTACCTCGAGGTGCTCGACGCGTCGTTCTCCTTCGACGGCGTCATCGGCGCCTTCGCGCTGAGCAGCGACATCTTCATCATCGCCCTGGGCCTGGGCATCGGCGCCTTCTGGGTGCGGTCGCTGACCATCTACATGGTCGACAAGGGCACCCTCGACGAGTACCGCTACCTCGAGCACGGCGCGATGTGGGCCATCGGGTTCCTCGCCGCGATCATGATCCTCGAGCTGCGGTTCCACATCAGCGAGTACGTCACCGGCCTGACCGGCCTGCTGTTCATCATCGCCGCGGTGGTCAGCAGCGTCCTGGAGTCCCGGCGGGAGCGGGCCGCGGTGCCCGCCCACGCCGAGGAGCCGCGCGACGAGGAGGTCGTCGCCGGCCGGCGCTGACGCCGTCCCTCCCAGCGGGCCCCGGGGCCCCCCCCCCCGGCCGCGGGGGGGTGCGGGGCAACCCGGGGGTGGTGCGGGGGGGGGGCCACTTCCCCCCGGGGGGCCCCCCCGTTCCCCCCCCCCCCGCCCCCCCGCCGCGGTCCACCCCCCCCCCCCCCCCCACCCCCCCCCCCCCCCCCCCCCCCCCCCCCCCCCCCCCCCCCCCCCCGCTGGTGCGTCCGGGACACCCGGGAGTGGGTCCGGGGCGGAGCACCTTCCGCGCGGGGGGACCTCCGGTTACGGTCCCGCCGGTCCCGATCCCCGTACCGAGAGGCATCCGTGGCACTGCTCACCGCCCACAAACGCGTCCTGCACGCCGACCTCCAGGGCGACCGCGTCCGCGCCGCCAGCGGCTCGATGGTCGCCGTCGAGGGCAACGTCGACTTCAAGAGCTCCGGCATGGGCGGGGGCGGCGGCATGCGCGCGGCGCTCAAGCGCGCCGTCGCCGGCGAGAGCCTCTCGCTGATGGACTGCGCCGGCCACGGCCGCGTCTACCTCGCGCTCGACGCCATGGACGTCCTCGTCGTCGACCTGGCCGGCGACACGCTCACCGTCGAGAGCCAGCACATCCTCGCCCACACCGAGCAGCTGCGCCTCGACGTCCAGTTCGCCGGCCTGCGCGGCATGACCAGCGGGCACGGCCTGGCGACGACGACGGTCACCGGCCACGGGCAGGTGGCGATCGTGTCCGAGGGCCCGGTCATGGCGCTGGAGGTCGCGCCCGGTGCCGACCTCGTCGTCGACCCGGACGCCTACGTCGGCTCCCGCGGCCAGCTGTCGATGAACCTGGTGTCGGGCGTCTCGTGGAAGTCGCTGGTCGGCGAGGACGCCGGCGAGCCGTTCTCGCTCCGCTTCACCGGCTCCGGCCTGGTGCTCGTCCAGTCCGCGGAGCGCTGAGCCATGTCCTTCGAGACCGTCAACAGCAAGGTCGTGCGCGCGCACGTCGGCCCCGGCACCCCGGTGCTCGCCCGCCGTGGCTCCATGCTCGGCTACTCCGGGCAGGTCGCGTTCCGCCCGGTGCACGGGCAGGGCCGCGGCATCGGCGGCATGGTCGGGGCGGCGATGTCCGGCGAGTCCAACCCGATGATGGCCACCGAGGGCACCGGCCAGGTGCTCTACGGCTACAAGGGCCTGCACGTCACCGTCCTGGAGCTCGACGGCAACGCCGCCCTGGTGTGCGAGGCCGACCGGCTGCTGGCGCACGACGCGACCCTGCAGACCAGCGTGCAGTTCCTCGGCTCGGGCGGCATCCGGCAGGCGATCAGCGGCGCGATGACCGGGCAGGGCCTGTTCACCACCAACGTCCACGGCCGCGGCGCGGTCGCGCTGCTGTCGCACGGCGGCGCGTTCCCGCTACAGCTGGCCGGCCAGCAGGTCGGCGTCGACCCGCAGGCCTACGTCGGCCACGTCGGCCAGCTGTCGGTCGACCTCGCGGCCAAGGTCGGCCTCCGCGACGTCGTCGGCCGCGGGTCCGGCGAGGCGTTCCAGCTGAGGATCAGCGGCCACGGCACCGTGTACGTGCAGGCCAGCGAGAAGAAGTTCTGAGGGCGACGAGATGACCTACCCACCCGGCAACCCCTACGGCCAGCCGCAGGGCAACCCCTACGGCCAGCCCCAGCCCTACGGCCAGCCGCAGCCCTACGGCGGGCAGCCGCAGCCCGCGTACGGCCAGCCGCCCTACGGCCAGCCCCCCTACGGCGCGCCCCAGCACCCCGGCGGGCAGCCGCAGCCCTACGGCGGTCAGCCGCAGCAGCCCTACGGCGGCCAGCCGGCGCCGGGCGGCCAGCCCAGCGGCGTGCCGAGCACGCTGAACCCGCACACGCTGCCCGACGACGACAACGTCAACCCCTACGTGTTCTGCATCGCGCTCAACGGCGAGTGGTTCATGAGCAAGGGCGCGATGCTGGCCTACTACGGCAACATCCAGTTCGACGCGGTCACCGAGTACTCGTCGGCGCAGGCGTGGGTCGCCGCCCGCTTCTCCAGCCCGGTGTACATCTCCGACTGGGTGGTCGCCCAGGGCCACGGCAAGCTGCTCATCGGCGACCGGGGCTTCGACCTCAACAGCTACGACCTCGACGACGGCAACCTGACGATCAAGGCGAGCAACCTCTGCGCCTTCTCCAAGCAGCTGGAGCTCAAGCAGTCGATCGTGCCGGGCTTCGTCACCCTCATCGGGACGGGGAAGTTCATCGCCTCGTCCAACGGGCCGGTGATCTTCGTCGAGCCGCCGTTCCGGGCCGACCCCGACGCGCTGCTCGGCTGGGCCGACTGCCCGTCGCCGTCGGTGCACCACGACGCGCAGTGGATGACCCAGAACCTGCGCGGGATGCTGTCCGGCGCGCTGGGCCGGGCCTCCGGCGAGGAGCGGCAGTACGACTTCACCGGGCAGGGCACGATCCTGCTGCAGTCCTCCGAGGTCGCCCGCGAGGACCCGGCCGTGCTGCGGCTGGTCGAGTCCCAGACGCAGCTGCTCACCAACAGCCAGGCCGGCTCGCTGGGCCACCGGCTCGTGGCCCGGTCCCAGCAGCAGTAGTCCGCCGTCCCCGGCCCGGGTCCCGCGCGGACCCGGGCCGGGGGTGAGCGCTGCACTACGCTCGGTGCGCCATGCGGCCCGCCGACCTCGCCCTCGTGCGCACGCCGGGGACGCCCACCGTCTCGCCCGACGGGCGCATGGCGGTGGTCGCCGTCGACCGGGCCGACGCCGACGGCGTGCGCGGGCAGCTGTGGGCCGTGCCCACCGACGGCTCCGCGCCGGCCCGCCCGCTCACCTCCGGCGCGCACGACTCCGCGCCGGCGTTCTCCCCGGACGGGCGCTGGCTGGCCTACCTGTCGGCTCCCCTCGGCGGCCCGCCGCAGGTGCACCTGCTGCCCACCGCCGGCGGCGCCCCCCGGCGGCTCACCGACGGGCCGGCCGGCGCCCCGGTGTGGTCGCCGGACTCCCGGCGGCTGGCCTGGATCGTCCCCGTGCCCGCGGCCGACGACGGGCCGCGGCTGGTCACGTCGCTGAGCACCCGTGCCGGTGCGCCACGGACCTGCGTGGTCGTCCTCGACCTGCCGGCGGACCCGCTGGGTGACGACGCCGGTGCGCTCCCGGCACCGCGACAGCTGACCGACGGCGCCGGGCACGACGCCGACGTGACCTGGTCGCCCGACGGCACCGCCCTCGCCTTCGTCGCCGCCCGGCACCCCGGCGCCGACCGCGACGCCGTCCGCGACGTCTACCTGGTCCCGGTGACCGGCGGCCGCCCGCGGCGGGTCACCCGCAGCCGCGGCGCGTGCCGGCAGCCGGTGTTCGACGCGGCCGGCACGACGGTCCTCGTCGTCGCCCGTCCCGACCTGGGCCCCGACGGTCTCGACGTCGCCGCGTCCGCGCCGGTCCTCTGCCGGGTGCCGGTGTCCGGGGGAGAGCTCGAGCCGGTGCTGGGGCGGGTGGTGCCCGACGGCGCGCCGGGGCCCGTGCGCGACGGCGGGGCGGTGCTCGTGGGCGCCGAGCGGGAGGGTGACGTCGAGCTGGTGCGGGTGCCGCTCGACGGCGGCCCGTCCGCGACGCTGGTCGACGGCCCGTTCGCCGTGCACGGGTGTGCCGCCGCGGCCGGCGTCGTCGTCGCCACGGTCGCCCACGACCGCTCGGCCGGGGAGTTGGTCGCGATCACGCCCGGCCGGCGTCGGCTGCTCACCGGCTTCGGCTCCGCGCTGGGCGCGACCGGCCGGCTGCACCGCACCGCGCAGCGCGCCGTCGTCACCCCGGACGGGACGGAGGAGCGGGTGTGGGTGACCGTGCCGCCGGGGCCGGGCCCGCATCCCGTGCTGCTGGAGCCCGGACCGGCGCGGCCGGAGTGGTCGCTGGCCGACGTGGTGCAGGTGCACGTCTCGGCCGGCTACGCGGTGGTGCGGTGCGACGCGGACGCCGGCGACGTGCTCGCCCTGCTCGACGCCGTCCTCGCCGACCCCGCCCTCGACGCCGGCCGGGTCGGTCTCGCCGGCGGGCCCGGCAGCGTGCCGCTGCTGACCCGCACCGACCGGTTCGCGGCCGCCGTCGTCGACTGGACCGGGGGGCCTGACCCGTGGGGGGCGGACGACCCCGCCGACGTCGCGGCCGTCGTCACGCCGACGCTCGGCGTGCAGGACGAGCGCTGCCCGGCCGGGGCCGGCCGGCGGCTGTTCGCGGCGCTGCAGCGCCGGCGGGTGCCCAGCGCGCTGCTGCTCGTCCCCGGGGACGACGCCGCGGCGGGCCGGCCGCGGCACCGGGCGGCCCGGCTCGAGCACCTGCTCGACTGGTGGGACCGCTGGCTGCCCGTGGCGGCGACGGGGCCCGCCGACGAGGTGGCGGAGGCCTCCGGCTGAGCGCGGGGCGCGGACCTGAGGAGAGGGGCGCCCCCTAGGGTCGGGGCACGCAATCCGCCGCTCAGCGAGCAGGACCCGGTCCGCCGGGGGCCTGCGGGAGGTCTCCGTGGTCGACTACACGAAACGTCCGAAGTCCCCGCCGCCCCAGCCGCCGCAGGGCCAGCCGCCGCAGCCCGGTCCCTACGGTCAGCCGCAGCCGTACGGGCAGCAGCCGCCGGCCGCGCAGCCGGGCGGCGTGAACATGAGCAAGGTGTCGCTCACCAAGTCCTCGCCGTCGGTCTCGCTGACCAAGACGGCCGGCACCACGGGCGTGCTGAGGGTCAACCTCAACTGGAACTCCAGGCCCGGGGGCGGCGGAGGCGGTGGCGGCGGCTTCCTCAAGCGGCTGGCCGCGGCCGCCGGCGGCGGGGCGATCGACCTCGACCTGGGCTGCCTCTACGAGTACGCCGACGGGTCGAAGGGCGTCATCCAGGCGCTGGGCAACGCCTTCCGCGGGCAGCACGACCTGGGCGGCGGCCGGGCGATCGCGTGGCTGGACGGCGACGACCGGTCGGGCTCGAACTCCGGCGGCGAGAACCTGCTGATCGACCTGCAGCACACGCAGCTCATCCGCCGGATCCTGGTGTTCGCGCTGATCTACGAGGGCGTGCCGAACTGGGGTCAGGCCGACGCCGTCGTCACGATGTTCCCGGCGAACGGGCCGCAGATCGAGGTGCGTCTCGACGAGCACGACCCGCGGGCCCGGATCTGCGCGATCGCGATGATCCAGAACCAGGGCGGGCAACTCGTCGTCAACCGCGAGGTGCGCTACGTGCACGGCGGCCAGGACGTGCTCGACCGCACCTACGGCTGGGGCATGGACTGGACGCCCGGCCGCAAGTGAGCCGCTGAGCCGGCGCGCCCGGGGCTCACCAGCCCGGGGCGCGCCGGCCCCGTGGCGGCGACCCGCGCCTCGGGTCGTAGGGCCTCCCGGACCTCTCCTACTCGATGGTCGTGCACCCGGAACGGGACCTGCGACGGATGTGGCCGTCGCCGGACCGGCCCTAGCGTGGGCCCGGTCCTGACACAGATCTCATCCGGGGCCGGTAGCCGGACGAGACGGTCCACGAGAGGCCACGCCGACGACCGCTGCCCCGAGGACCGGGCACCACGACACGGGTGGGGCGTCGGCGGCGCCGTCCTGGCCGGTCCTCCCCGGGGAGAGCTCATGAACGAGACCACCCGCGTCAGGGCGGTCGACCCGGGGGACGCCAACGCGGCGGCCGCTGGAGCGGATCCCAGTGGTGCCTTCACCCACCGGCAGATCCGCACGATCATCGTCGGCCTGATGGTGGCGATGTTCCTCGCCGCCCTCGACCAGACCGTGGTCGCCACCGCCATCCGCACGATCGCCGACGACCTGCAGGGCTACGACCTGCAGGCGTGGGCGACGACGGCGTTCCTCATCACCTCGACGATCGCCACGCCGCTGTACGGCAAGCTCTCCGACATCTACGGGCGGCGGCCGTTCTACCTGTTCGCCATCGGGGTGTTCGTGCTCGGCTCGGTGCTGTGCGGCCTGGCCGACACGATGTACCAGCTGGCCGCGTTCCGGGCCGTGCAGGGCATCGGCGCCGGCGGCCTGATGTCGCTGGCCCTGGCGATCATCGGTGACATCGTGCCGCCGCGGGAGCGCTCGCGGTACCAGGGCTACTTCATGGCCGTCTTCGGCAGCTCCAGCGTCCTGGGTCCGGTCATCGGCGGCTTCCTCGCCGGCCAGTCCTCGCTGCTCGGCCTCGACGGCTGGCGCTGGATCTTCTACGTCAACGTGCCGCTGGGCCTGCTCGCCTTCGCCGCCGTGTACCGGGTGCTGCACCTGCCGCACGAGCGCCGGGAGCACCGCATCGACTGGCCCGGCGCCCTGTCCCTGGTCACCTGCATCGTGCCGCTGCTGATCGTGGCCGAGCAGGGCCGCACCTGGGGTTGGACCTCGGCTTCCGCCGTGGCCTGCTACTGCATCGGCGCCGTCGGCTTCGGAGCCTTCCTGCTCGCCGAGCGGGCCTACGGCGACGAGGCGCTGCTGCCGCTGCGGCTGTTCCGCAACCGCACCTTCCGCATCGCCACCGTGGGCAGCACGGTGGTGGGCGCGGCCATGTTCGGCGGGCTGCTGCTGCTCCCGCAGTACCTGCAGATCGTGCACGGCTCCAGCGCCACGGTCGCCGGCCTGCAGATGATCCCGCTGGTCGCCGGCATCATGGCCGGCGCGGCGAGCTCGGGTGTCGTGATCTCCAGGACCGGCCGCTACAAGGTGTTCCCGCTGGCCGGGACGGTCCTCATGGCCACCGCCCTGGCGTCGTTGTCCGTCGTGGTCGGCGCCGGGACGTCGCTCGGAACGCTGGCGCCGTTCATGGTCCTGCTCGGCATCGGGCTCGGCTTCAACTTCCAGCCGGCCGTCCTCGCCGTGCAGAACGCCGTCCCGCCGGACGAGATGGGCGTCGCGACCTCGTCGGTCACCTTCTTCCGCCAGATGGGCGCCACGCTCGGGACCGCCGCGTTCCTCTCCGTGTTGGTCATCCGCCTGCCCGTGGAGATCGAACAGGCGGTGACCTCCGCCGCAGCGGGCGATCCACGGGTCGCCGAGGCGGTGCAGAGCGGCCGGTTGCCGGCCGGCGGGGACCTGTCGGACACCTCGTTCGTCCAGGGACTGCCGTCGCACCTCGCGCTGCCCTTCGAGGCCGGGTTCTCGGACGCCATCGACCTGGTGTTCCTCATCGCCGCGTGCGTTGCGGCGCTCGGGTTCTTCGTCTTCCTGTTCCTGCCCCAGCTGGCACTGAGCACCACGTCCGGCATCGAGGCGCGCCAGGCGGCCGCCCGGCGGGCCGCCGGCGCCCCGGCGGCCGGGGCCACCACCGAACAGGCCGTCCTGGCGGCGGGTGCGGCGGCGCCGATGTCCACCCCACGGCCCACCGGCCGGCCCAGGCACGCGGCCACTCGCCGCACCCGGCCCCCCATCCCCGTCCCCCCGGGTCGCCGGTGGCTGCTGGCGGGCCTCGGCCGGGTCACGTCCGCGGCCCCGCCCCGTCGGGTCCGCGGGAGGACCAGGCACCTCCTGGTCAGCGCCGCCGCGCTCGGGATGCTCATCGGAGCGGGCGGTGCTGTGCAGGCCTCCCGGGACCGCGGGGACAGTCAGGCCGCGGACGGGCGGACGTCGGCGATCAGCGGTGGGGACGCCGGTACTCCGGTCCCGACCGGACCGATCCCCTCGCCGCTCGCCGACCCCGTCCTTCCCGAGCCGTCGCCTCCGGAGGAGCAGGAGACCACGGGTGGCGGGGCCGTGTCCTCTCCCGCGGCCGGTGACACTCCGCTCGTCCAGGTGCCCCCTGCCACGACAGCGGCCAGGACGACGACGGCGGCGGCTGCTACGACGACGGTGGCGGCGCCGAGCACGACCACGGCCGCGCCGACCACGGCACCGACCACGACGACGGCACCGACCACGACGACGGCACCGACCACGACGACGACACCGACCACGACGACGACACCGACCACGGCACCGACCACGACGACGGCACCGACCACGACGACGGCGCCGACCACGACGACGGCGCCGACCACGGCAGCGACCACGACGACGGCACCGACCACGACGACGGCGCCGACCACGACGACGGCGCCGACCACGGCACCGACCACGACGACGGCACCGACCACGGAGACGAGTGCTCCGGCCGTCTCGACCGGTCCCGCCGACGAGGGCATCTCCGCGGCTCCGTCGCCGTGACGGCCCGCGGCACGCGGTGGTGGTGTGACCCGTCAGCTCCTGGTCACGGCCTTGCTCGCACGCGAGATGCACCTTGGTGGCCCACCCGCCTCGGGAGTGGCCCGGTCCGTGATCGGCGAGCTCCTCCGGGTGGTTCGACCTGCCGGTCGGGGTGGCGGCGGGCTCCGGCGGCGTGGTGGTGCGCGCGGTTGATCGTGGCGTCCACCGACACCACCCACTCGATCAGCCCGGCCTCGGCGTCCCTCGCCTGCGGACCGGTGAGGATCGCCGCCCACCTGCCGGCCGGCTGCCAGGCGCGGAACAGGCCACTCGCCTGCTTCCCGGCACCGACATGCCTGCCCGCTCCCTGGGCGGACTGCTCGCACACGGCCTGGGCACCGACACGGACCTCCAGGTCACCAGCCTCGGGCGCGCCACTCCCCGAGGTGGGGACGCTCGGCGCCCAGCGTCGTGTCCTTGCCGTGGCCGGGGTAGACCCACGTCCCGTCGGGCAGCACGGCGAACAGCCGCTGCTCGACGTCGTCGATCAGGCTGGCGAAGTCCTCCGGCGACCAGGTCTTGCCGACGCCGCCGGGGAAGAGGCTGTCCCCGGTGAAGGCGTGCGTGCCGGCGTCGCCCGGCCCCCGCCAGACCAGCGTGATGCTGCCCGGCGTGTGCCCGCGCAGGTGCACCACCTCGAGCACCTGCTCGCCGACCTCGACGGTGTCGCCGTGCGCGACGGTCCGGTCCACCGGCACCGGCAGGTCGGCGGCGTCGGCCGCGTGCGCGACGGTCGTCGCGCCGGTGGCCGCGACGACGTCGGGCAGCGCGCGGTGGTGGTCCCAGTGCCCGTGCGTGGTGACGACGGTGCGCAGGTCGGCGTCCCCGACCAGCGCCCGCAGCGTCTCGGGCTCGGCCGCGGCGTCGACCAGGAGCGCCTGGCCGGTCGCGGTGCAGCGCAGCAGGTAGGCGTTGTTGACCATCTCGCTGACCGCGACCTTGCTGACCACGAGCCCCGGCAGCTCCCGCACGTCGGCCGGGCCGCCCACCTCGACGTCGCCGGTGTAGCTCATCGGGCCTCCGTTCGAGAACTGTCGTCGACCGCGGTTACGGTCGCGTCCATGGACGCTAGCGGAGGTCCCGGCGGCGCCCGGGTCGTCGGTCTGCCCGCCACCGCGATCGCCGCCCGCGTGCGCGCCGGGGAGCTCTCCGCCGTCGAGGTGGTGCGCGCGCACCTGGCCCACCTCGACGACGTCGAGCCGCGGATCGGCGCGTTCCGCGTGGTCCGCGCCGAGGCGGCCCTGGCCGAGGCGGCGGAGGTCGACGCCCGGCCCGACCGCGCGTCCCTCCCGCTGGCCGGCGTCCCGGTGGCCGTCAAGGACAACGTCGCCGTGGCCGGCGAGGCGGTGACCGACGGCTGCGCGGCCCACCCGGGCGTCCCTGCCGACGCCGACCACGAGGCGGTCGCCCGGCTGCGCGCCGCGGGAGCGGTCGTCGTGGGCGTGACCCGCGTGCCCGAGCTCTGCCTCTACGCCGCCACGGACGGGCCGGGCACCGTCACCCGCAACCCGTGGGACACCGCGCTGTCGCCCGCCGGGAGCTCCGGGGGAAGCGCCGCCGCGGTCGCCGCCGGGGTGGTGCCGCTCGCCCTCGGCAACGACGGCATGGGGTCGCTGCGACTGCCGGCGGCCGCGTGCGGGCTGGTCACCCTCAAGCCCGGCCGGGGGGTGCTGCCCACGCTGGCGCTCGACTGGGGCGGCATGGTCGAGAACGGCGTCCTGGCCACCACCGTCGCCGACGTCGCGCTGGGTACCGCCGTCCTCGCGGGGCGCCCGTCGTCGCCCCCGGCCGACCCGGGCCGGCCGCTGCGGATCGCCGTCAGCCTGCGCTCACCGCTGGCCGGGAGCCGGCCCGACGGCCCCACCCGGGCGGCGGTCCAGCGGACGGTGCGGCTGCTCCGCGGGGCAGGGCACGTCGTCGTCGAGCGCCACCCGGGGACGACGCCGGACGCGACCGTCGGCACGATCGCCCGCTGGTTGGCCGGCGCGGCGGACGACGCCGCGGCACTCGGCCTGGACCCGGGGGCGCTGCAGCCGCGCAGCCGCGCCCACGCCCGCCTGGGCCGGCTGGTCCGGCGGGCGGGGCTGGTCCGGCCCGCGACCGCCGAGCGGTTCCGGGCGCGGACGGAGGCCTTCTTCGCCGACGACGACCTCGACGTGCTGCTCACCCCGATCACCAACGGCCCGCCGCTGCCCGCGCGGCCCTGGCACGAACGGGGGTTCGTCGTGAACGTGGGCACCCAGGCCCGGTGGGCGCCGTGGGCGGCGCCGTGGAACCTGGCCGGCGTCCCGGCGGTCGTGGTGCCCGTCGGCACGCGCGCCGAGGGGGTGCCGCTGGCCGTCCAGCTGGCCGGCCCCCCGGACAGCGAGACGCGACTACTCTGGCTGGCCGGAGAGCTGGAGCGCCGGCAGCCCTGGCGCCGGCACGCGCCGGTCTTCGACCCCGCCGGAGCGCCGTCCCCGGCTCCCGTCTGAGCACACCCGCACCAGGCGGCAACGTCGCCCTCGTCACGGATTGCGCCCGGGCAGTGACGGCGTTCCCCGTATCGACAACTCGACACCACCACGCAGGGCCCGGCGAGACCGGCCGGCCCGGCTGACCGACAGGGATCACATTGGACCGTCTCGTCGTCCGCGGCGCCCGTGAGCACAACCTCAAGGACGTCCACCTCGACCTGCCCCGCGACGCCCTGATCGTCTTCACCGGGCTGTCGGGGTCGGGCAAGTCGAGCCTGGCCTTCGACACCATCTTCGCCGAGGGCCAGCGGCGCTACGTCGAGTCGCTGTCGGCCTACGCCCGCCAGTTCCTCGGCCAGATGGACAAGCCCGACGTCGACTTCATCGAGGGCCTGTCACCGGCGGTCTCGATCGACCAGAAGTCGACCAACCGCAACCCGCGCTCGACGGTGGGCACGATCACCGAGGTCTACGACTACCTCCGGCTGCTCTACGCCCGCGCCGGCCAGCCGCACTGTCCCAACTGCGGCAAGCCGATCTCCCGGCAGACGCCGCAGCAGATCGTCGACCAGGTGCTGGCGATGGAGGAGGGCACCCGCTTCCAGGTGCTCGCCCCGGTCGTGCGGGCGCGCAAGGGTGAGTACGTCGACCTGTTCAGCTCGCTGCAGACGCAGGGCTTCTCCCGCGTCCGGGTCGACGGCACGGTGCACCCGCTCACCGAGCCGCCGAAGCTGAAGAAGCAGGAGAAGCACACGATCGAGGTGATCGTCGACCGGCTGACGGTCAAGGAGAGCGCCAAGCGCCGGCTGACCGACTCGGTCGAGACCGCGCTCGGCCTCGCCGGCGGGCTGGTCGTGCTCGACTTCGTCGACCTGCCCGAGGGCGACCCCGAGCGGGAGCGCACCTTCTCCGAGCACCTGGCCTGCGTCGACGACGGCCTGTCGTTCGAGGCGCTCGAGCCGCGCAGCTTCTCGTTCAACTCGCCGTTCGGCGCCTGCCCCGAGTGCACCGGCATCGGCACCCGCAAGGAGGTCGACCCCGACCTCGTCGTCCCCGACCCGGAGAAGAGCCTCGCCGACGGCGCGGTCGCCCCGTGGGCCGGGTCGATGAGCAACGAGTACTTCCAGCGGCTGCTGGCCGGTCTCGCCGACCAGCTCGGCTTCTCCATGGACACCCCGTGGGAGAAGCTGCCGGCCAAGGTGCAGAAGGCCGTGCTGCACGGCTCGCCGGACCAGGTGCACGTCCGCTACAAGAACCGCTACGGCCGCGAGCGCAGCTACTACGCCGCGTTCGAGGGCGTATTGCCCTTCCTGGAGCGGCGGCACGAGGACACCGACAGCGACTACATGCGGGACAAGTACGAGGGCTACATGCGCGACGTGCCCTGTCCCGTCTGCCACGGCACCCGCCTCAAGCCCGAGATCCTCGCGGTCAAGCTCAACGGCCGCTCGATTGCCGAGGTCACCGGCCTGTCGATCGGCGAGGCCGCGGACTGGCTGCGCGCGCTGGAGCTCGGCGAGCGGGAGCGGGCGATCGCCGACCGCGTGCTCAAGGAGATCCAGGCGCGGCTGTCCTTCCTCGTCGACGTCGGCCTGGACTACCTGTCCCTCGACCGGCCGGCGGCGACGCTGGCCGGCGGCGAGGCGCAGCGGATCCGGCTGGCCACCCAGATCGGGTCGGGGCTGGTGGGCGTCCTGTACGTCCTCGACGAGCCCTCGATCGGGCTGCACCAGCGCGACAACACCCGGCTGATCGAGACGCTGGTGCGGCTGCGGGACATGGGCAACACGCTCATCGTCGTCGAGCACGACGAGGACACGATCAAGACCGCCGACTGGGTGGTCGACATCGGTCCCGGCGCCGGCGAGCACGGCGGCGAGGTGATCGTCAGCGGTCCGGTCGAGGAGCTGCTGGCCAGCGAGCGGTCGCTGACCGGGCAGTACCTGTCGGGGCGCAAGGAGATCACCGTGCCGGCGGTGCGGCGGCAGCCGCAGCCCGGCCGCGAGCTGGTGGTCAAGGGCGCCCGCGAGCACAACCTCAAGGGCGTCGACGTCACCTTCCCGCTGGGCCTGCTGGTCGGGGTCACCGGGGTGTCCGGGTCGGGCAAGTCCAGCCTGGTCAACGACATCCTCTACACGGTGCTGGCCAACCAGCTGAACCGGGCGCGGATGGTCCCCGGGCGGCACCGCACGGTGACCGGTCTGGAGCACCTGGACAAGGTCGTGCACGTCGACCAGTCGCCGATCGGCCGCACGCCGCGGTCGAACCCGGCCACCTACACCGGGGTCTGGGACCAGGTCCGCAAGCTGTTCGCGCAGACGTCGGAGGCGAAGATCCGCGGCTACCAGCCGGGACGGTTCTCCTTCAACGTCAAGGGCGGGCGCTGCGAGGCGTGCTCGGGCGACGGCACGATCAAGATCGAGATGAACTTCCTGCCGGACGTCTACGTCCCGTGCGAGGTGTGCAAGGGCGCCCGGTTCAACCGGGAGACCCTCGAGGTGCACTACAAGGGCAAGACGGTGGCCGAGGTCCTCGACATGCCCATCGAGGAGGCCGCGGAGTTCTTCGCCGCGATCCCCTCGATCTCGCGGTACCTGCGCACCCTCACCGACGTCGGGCTGGGGTACGTGCGGCTCGGCCAGCCGGCGACGACGCTCTCCGGCGGTGAGGCGCAGCGGGTGAAGCTGGCCAGCGAGCTGCAGAAGCGGTCCAACGGCCGCAGCGTGTACGTCCTCGACGAGCCGACCACCGGCCTGCACTTCGAGGACATCCGCAAGCTGCTGCTGGTGCTGCAGGGGCTGGTCGACAAGGGCAACTCGGTGATCGTCATCGAGCACAACCTCGACGTCATCAAGAGCGCCGACTGGCTGATCGACATGGGCCCCGAGGGCGGGTTCCGCGGCGGCACGGTCGTGGCCGAGGGGCCACCGGAGTTCGTCGCGTCGGTGCCCGAGTCGCACACCGGTCGGTACCTGGTGCCGCTGCTCGACCCCGAGGCGATCGAGGCCGCGGCGGCCGGCCCGAAGAAGCGGGCCACGCGCAAGCGCGCCAGCTGACCGCCTGTCCGCTCACGACGGCGCCGGTCCCGGAGTCCCGGGACCGGCGCCGTCGGCGTAGCGGGGGGCCGCTCAGCCGCGGCGGCGGAGCCGGAGGACCGTGGCCGCGCCGGCGGCGAGCACGGCCACCACGGCGGCGGGCAGCACCCAGCCGGGGAGGCCGCCGTCGTCGGACGCCGCGGACGCCGTGTCGGTCCCGGCGCTCGACGGCGTCCCGTCGGCCGTCGGGCCGGCCGTGGCGCCGGCGGGGTCGGTCGTCGGGGCGGAGGTGGTCGGCGCGGTCGCCGGCGGGGGAGCGGCGGGGGCGTACTGGAACGCGAAGGTGCCGTCCAGGGCGTGACCGTCGTCGGCGACGGCCGACCAGGTGACCGTGTGCCGGCCCGCTGCGACCAGGGTGACGGGCGCGGTCAGGACGGCGCCGTCGTGGACCACCGGGCCGGCGCCGACGGGCGTCCCGTCGGGGCCGGCCACCGCGACCTCGCCGCCGAGCACGCTCGCGCTGAAGGTGAGGGTGACCGCCTGCGGGGTGGTCGTCACGGTGCTGTCGGCGGCGGGCTCGGTGGCACGCAGGGCGGTGTGCGCCGAGGCGGTGCCCGGGACGGCCATCACGAGGCCGAGGGCGAGGACCGCCGTCGCCAGGAGCCGCACGAGCGCGGCGAGCGGACGGGGGACAGGCAGCACGGGACCTCCAGGGCACAGAGTGTTCACGTGCTTGGTCGTCGGCGGAGGCCGTGTGGTTCCCGGCTGGTCCGCTCGCCGCTCTGGTCACCCGTCAGTAGGGCGGTGGGGTGGTGGTCGCGGTGAGGCCGGACGGGGTGGTGACGGTGAGGGTGCCGTCGGCGGCGAGGGCGTGTCGCCAGCCGGGGGCCTGGTGCTTGCCGCGGTGGTGGCCGGTGCAGTAGCCGGTGAGGTTGGCCGCGGTGGTGGGTCCGGCCGGCCAGGGGGTGGCGTGGTCGAGCTCGCCGCCGCGGGGGACGGGGCGGCGGCAGCCGGGGAAGCGGCAGCGGCGGTCGCGGGCGCGGACGTGCCGGTCCAGCGCCGCACTCGGCCGGTAGCCGGCGCTGGGTCCGGGGGCGCCGAGGCCGGCGCCGGTGCGGGCGGCGCGGTGCAGGGCGGGCAGGTCGGTGAGGGCCAGCAGCGCGCCGCCGGCCGCGTGGGTGAGTGCGATGCGGGGCCGGTCGGCCAGCCCGCCCCCGCCGGTGGCACCCAGCAGGGCGGCCAGCGACGTCCGGGCCTGGCCGGTGGCGGCGGCCAGCTGGGTGAGGACGTCGGGTGCGGTGGTGATCCGGCCGGCGGGACTCGCCGCCCAGGTGGCCTCGTCGGCGGCGTCGGCGCGCTGCGCGGTGGCCACCGTCCGGCGGGCGTGGCCCAGGGCGCGCTGCAGCCCGAGCAGCGCAGCACTCGCCTGGTCGACGGCGCGGTCGGCGCGCGCCCACCAGCCATCGGGGTCCGGTGCGGCCACCTCGTCGGCGTCGGCCGTGTCGTCGGCGTCGGCCGTGTGGTGCGCGTCGGGCGGATCGTCCGGTGGCAGGTCCTCGTCGAGGTAGCAGGGCCCGGGGCGGGCATCGAACTCCCCGGCCAGGATCCGCGCTTCCAGCTCCTCGGCCCACCGCGCGAAGTGCTCGTCCTCGGTGAGGAACGCCGCCGCATCGACCCCGACGGCCGCGTCGGTGTCGCCGATGTCGGTGTCACTGGTGGTGGCGTCGGCCGCGGTGGTGCCGGCCGCGGTGGTGTCGGCCGCGTCGGTGTCGGTCGCCTCGCCATCGGCCGCGGTGTCGCCGATGTCGGTGTCACTGGTGGTGGTGCCGGTGGTGGCGTCGGCCCGGTGGCCGGTGAGGGCGGCCAGCAGCGCGCGGACCAGCTCGGCGGGCACCACCTGCCCGTCGATCTCACAGGCGGCGTCCCCGCCCAGCAGCGCCCCGACCGGGGCGACCACGGTGAGGGTGACCTGCACCGGTGGCAGCCCGGTCTCCCCGGGGCGCAGCACCAGGTCCAGCAGGCAGTCGGCCATCTTCTGCCCCCGGGTCCGGCGATCGGCCGGATCGGCGGGCAGCGCGTCGGCACAGGCGCCCAGCGCGGCGACCAGTGCGGCCGCCTCGGGGGTGGTCAGCAGCGCCGAGACCACGCTCATCCCGTCGACCCGGTCCGGGCCGGCCGACACGCCACGCCGGCGCACCGCCTTGAGCAGGTCATCGGCGGCGGCGCGGGCGGTGCGCTTGAGCAGCTCCCGGCGGGCCTTGTCGCCCAGCTGCGCCGGCGTGGTGTGCCGCCCGGCCGCCCAGGCCAGCAGGTCGGCCTCGATCGCGGCGCGCAGCGCGTCGTCGGCGATCGGGGCGACCTTGTCGATCAGCGGGCCCAGGTGCCCCACGTGCAGCGCCCCCGATTCCAGCGCGGTCAGCGTGCCCGGTAGCCGGTGCACCAGGGTCAGCGACCGCTCCAGCAGCGCCTGCGCCGCCTGGGTGGACAGCGCCAGGGCCACCGCGAGTTCGTCGGTGGCCCACTCACTCACCGGCCGCAGCACCTCGGCCCGCGCCGCCCACCGCTCGGCGGCCATCGCCCCCGGCGAGCCCGGCGGCCGATCGGCCGACGACGGCCGCGCGGCGGCGAACGCGGCCACCGCCCGGGCCCGCAGCGCGGTCTGCCGGGCGATCTCCCGGTCGGTGGCCTGCACCGCTCCCAGCGGCCCCGACGCCCACTCCACCAGGGGTGGTTCGTCGACCGCCAGGACTCCCGCCACGCATTCGATCATACGTTCGAACGCCGTGCCGATCAAGTCCTGTGGATGACGAACTCACTGGTCAGACGGCTAGCGGGTGCTCGGCCGCGGAGCCCGGCGGCATGGCTGCGAGGGGTGGCGAGACACGACCGCAGCAGGTCCTCAGCGGCCCCGCCGGTAGAGGGCGGCCGCGGCGGGCGCGAGGACGACCAGCAACCCCGCCGCCCAGGCCAGGGCCGGCCACACGCTCGCGTCGCCGACCCCGGTGAGCGCCCGCACGGCGTCCGCGGTGAGCGTGATCGGCTGGTTCTCGGCGAAGCCGCGCAGCCAGTCGGCCATCGTGTCGGTGCTGACGAACGCCGAGCTGGCGAAGGTCAGCGGGAAGGTGAGGACGAACGCCGCCGACTGGGCCGCCTCGGGGCTGCGCACCGCCAGCGCGATCAGCACGTAGAACCAGGTGACCGCGTAGGACAGCAGCAGCACGACACCGAGGCCGGCCACGACGCCGGCGACGCTGCCCGGCCGGTACCCGACGGCGAGGCCGACGCCCAGCATGACCAGGAGCGTCACCACGGTGCGCGCGGCGTCGGCGAGGGTCCGCCCGGACAGCACGGCCGAGCCGGCCATCGGCAGGGTCCGGAACCGGTCGACCACGCCCCGGCCGAGGTCCTCGGCGAGCCCGACGCCGGTGGCGACACCGGTGAACACCGCGGTCTGCACGAAGATCCCGGGGATCAGGTAGTCGACGTACTCGACGCCGGGCGTCTGGATGGCGCCGCCGAAGACGTACCGGAACAGCAGCACGAACATCACCGGCTGCACCAGGGCGAACACCAGGACCGGCGGTGTCCGGAACGCGCCCACCAGGCTGCGCCAGCCGGTGGTCAGCGCGTCGCGCACCGCCCAGCCGACCAGTGGCCGGCTCGCCGACACCGCGGGCGGGCCGAGGACCGATCCGCGAGCCACGGCGTCGGTCCGGGGCGCGGGGTCGGTGACGAGGGAGGTGGTCATGCTGCGCTCCGGGTGGTCGTGTCGGCGGTGCGGCCGGTGAGGGCGAGGAAGACGTCGTCGAGGGTGGGCTCGGAGATCCCGACGCCGCGGATGCCGATCCCGGCGGCGTCGAGCCGGCGCACCAGCTCGGGCAGGGCCGTGCCCGGGTCGGCGACCGGCAGCCGCAGCACCCCGTCGCTGACCGCGGCCGGGCCGGTGCCCAGGCCGGCCACGGCGGTCACGGCCGCCGCCGTACGGTCGGGGTCCCTCAGCGGCACCTGCAGCGCGCCGCCGCCGAGGGAGGCCTTCAGCTCGGCCGGTGTGCCCCGGGCGATCACCCGGCCGGCGTCGACGACCGCCAGCGAGGAGGCGAGCCGGTCGGCCTCCTCCAGGTACTGCGTGGTCAGCAGCACCGCGGTGCCGGCGGCGGCGAGCTCCTCCACCACCTCCCACAGCGCCAGGCGCGACCGCGGGTCCAGGCCCGTGGTGGGCTCGTCGAGGAACACCACCCGTGGCTCGGCCACCAGTGCGGCGGCCAGGTCCAGCCGGCGTCGCATGCCTCCCGAGTAGGTCCGCGCCGGCCGGTCGGCTGCGTCGGTGAGGCCGAACGCGTCGAGCAGCGCGTCGGCGCGCGCCCGCCGCGACGCCCGGGTCAGGTGCCCGAGCCGGCCGAACATGCGCAGGTTCTCCCTCCCGGTCAGCGCCTCGTCCACCCCGGCGTACTGGCCGGCCAGGCCGATGCGCGCCCGCAGTCGCGTGCCGTCGGACACGCCGTCGGGACCGACGGGCACGCCGGCCACCGTCGCGGTGCCGGCAGTGGGGCGCAGCAGGCCGGTGAGCAGCCGGACGACGGTGGTCTTGCCGGCGCCGTTGGGGCCGAGCAGCCCGACGACGGTGCCGGCGGGCACCTCGAGGTCGACCCCGTCGACGGCGGTCACCGCGTCCGGTCCACTGCCGAACCGGCGCACCAGCCCCTCGGCGACGACGGCGGGCGGGTCAGTAGCCACGGAAGGCCTCCCGGCGGACCTGGCGGCGCGGGATGCCCGCGGCGGACAGCGCGGTGGTGGTGTCGCGGACGAAGGCCGGGGAGCCCGACACGTGGTAGGTGGCCCGGGGCAGGTCGGTGGTGACCCGCTCCAGCTCCCGTCCGAAGGCCGCGCGGTCGCCCGGGTAGGCGGCGGCGTGCGCGAGCTCCTCGGTGTCGGCGCGGAACGGGTGGTCGCGGCCGACGTGGACCAGCGTCACGCGGCGCCGGTCGCCCGTCGCCGCGAGGTGGCGTAGCAGTGCCCGGTGCGGCGTCACCCCGACGCCCTGGGCGAGCAGCACGACGTCGTCGGCGGTGTCGGCCAGGGCCGATCGCTGCAGCGGCCGGCGCAGCCGGACGCGGTCGCCCGGGGAGAGCCCGGTGAGCGCCCGCTTGAACCGGCTGCCCGAGGCGAGCCGGGTGCCGATCAGCACCTGCGGGTCCTCGGGGGCCGAGGCCAGGGAGAACGGCTTGGTCCCGCCGTCGCGCAGCGAGACGAAGGCGTGGTGGCCGGCGAGGTGGGTGAGCGGCTCCACGGGGGCGAAGGCGAACGCCGTGACGCCCCCCTCCGTGTCCGTGCGGCCGACGAACTCCAGCGTGGCGGTGCTGAGCAGGGCCATGGCGGTCTCCGAGGTCTGTGGGTGGTGCCCGGCGCCGTCCACGGTAGCCGACCGTTGGTACCTGTCAACGATTCAGAGGAAGAAACAGTCGGCTCCGCTAGACTGCGTCCCGTGGGGATGCCCGTGCCGATCGAGGACCTGCCGCTGCCGGTGCTGCTCGCCCAGGCGGGTCACCGGGCGGCGCTGCTGCTGGGCCGGCAGTTCTCCGACTCCGGGCTGCGCCCGCGGCACGGCCAGATCCTCATGCGGCTGGAGCAGACCGGGTCGGCGACCCAGCAGGAGCTGCTCGAGCAGCTGGCCGTGGACCCGAGCGTCCTGGTCGGCCTGCTCAACGACCTGGAGGACGCCGCCCTCGTCGAGCGGGTGCGCGATCCCGCCGACCGCCGCCGGCACATCGTCCGGCTGGCCGACGAGGGCAGGGCCGTGGCGGCCGACGTCCACCGGTCCGTCGCCACCGTGCACGAGCAGCTGTTCCCGGACACGAGCGAGCGGGACCTGGCGACCCTCCGGCGGCTGCTCGTCGCCGTCTGCGCCGCGGGCGAGGACGACTGCCGCTGAGCGCCGCCGGACCAGGTGATCACCTCTTGAGCGGATCCGGCCCCGGACCGTATCGTCCCCTGTGACGGACGTCACGCCTCCCCATCGGCGTGCCCGGTCCCCGATGGAGGAGACGCCGATGAGCGCGCTCACGCCCGACTGCGATCCCGACCTGTCCCACTGCGGGCAGCCCGTACGCAGGTCCGGCGGCGTGCGCTCCACCCTCGTCCTCGTCGCACTGGTGACCGTCGCCGCGCTCGCCGTCACCGGGAACGCCGTCCCCGGTGCCGTCGCCGTCCTGGCCGGCGGGGTGGGGCTCCTCGCGGCGCTGGCGCTGGCCGCCAGGGTTGTCCGCCTGGGGCAGCGGGCCCTCACCGCCCTGTCCCTGCCGGCGCTGCACCGCTCCCGCGCCGCCGGCTGACCTCGGCCGTCCCGCGGCGGCCGGGAAGATGGCCCGGTGAGCCGGGCCGTCGAGGACTCCAACCTGCGCATGCTGCGTGCCCGGGACGTGATGGACCGCAGCTACGCCGAGCCGCTCGACGTGGCCGCCCTGGCCCGGGTCGCGCACGTCTCCGAGGCGCACTTCATCCGCACCTTCAAGGCCACCTTCGGCGAGACGCCCAACCGCTACCTGCAGCGCCGGCGGGTGGAGCGGGCGATGTTCCTGCTGCGCAGCACCGACCGGTCGGTGACCGACGTCTGCATGGCCGTGGGCTTCGCGAGCCTGGGCACCTTCAGCCGGGTGTTCGCCGGGATCGTGGGGGAGCCGCCCAGCGTCTATCGGCGGCGCGGGCCGCTGGCGCCGGTGCCCTCCTGCTTCGGCATGCGGTGGCTGCGGCCGAGCGAGAAGACAGCAGTTCCGGAGAAGCCCGCGGACCCCGCCGGGTCCTAGCGTCGTGATCATGTTGAAGACCATCTCGATCACGTCGATCTACGTGCTGGACCAGGACCAGGCCCTCGACTTCTACGTCGGCAAGCTGGGCTTCCAGGTCCAGGTCGACCAGCAGTTCGGGCCGATGCGTTTCCTCACCGTCGCGCTGCCGAGCGACCCCGGCCACGCCGTGCTGCTCGAGCGGCCCGCGCCGCCGTCGGTGAGCCCGGAGATCGCCGACACGGTGCGCGACCTGGTCACCAAGGGCGCCGGCGGCGGGCACCTCTTCCTGACCACCGACGACGCGCACGAGACCCACGCCAGGCTCAAGGAGCTGGGCGTCGACCTGCCCGAGGAGCCGGTCGTGCAGCCCTACGGCATCGACTTCGGTCTGCGCGACCCCTTCGGCAACTCCGTCCGCATCGCCCAGATGACCCCGCCTCCCTCGAGCTGAGCCGCGCCCCGGCCCCCGGCCGGGCCCGTCCCGCGGGCCCGGCCGGACCGCACCGGCACGGCCGGGAACCACAGCGGTGTGGTTCGCGGGGACGGAGGGCGGGCGGACCGTCGTCCGGGGCACCTAGTGTGGAAGCGTGCCCGACCCGTCCACGTACCGACCGGCGGTCGGCTCCATCCCCGAGTCGCCCGGGGTCTACAAGTTCCGCGACCCGAACGGCCGCGTCGTCTACGTCGGCAAGGCCAAGAACCTGCGCCAGCGGCTCAACAGCTACTTCGCCGACGTCGCCGGCCTGCACCCGCGCACCCGCCAGATGGTGACGACGGCGGCCGGCGTCGAGTGGACCGTCGTCGGCACCGAGGTCGAGGCCCTCCAGCTCGAGTACAACTGGATCAAGGAGTTCGACCCGCGGTTCAACGTCCGCTACCGCGACGACAAGAGCTACCCGTCGCTGGCCGTGACGCTCAACGAGGAGTACCCGCGGCTGCAGGTCATGCGCGGGCCGAAGAAGAAGGGCGTCCGCTACTTCGGCCCCTACGCCCACGCCTGGGCCATCCGCGAGACCCTCGACACGCTCACCCGCGTCTTCCCCGCCCGCACCTGCTCCAACGGCGTGTTCAAGCGGGCCGGGCAGATCGGCCGGCCCTGCCTGCTCGGCTACATCGGCAAGTGCGCCGCGCCCTGCGTCGGCCGGGTCAGCGCCGAGGAGCACCGGGCGATCGTCGACGACTTCTGCGACTTCATGGCCGGCCGCACCGACCTCATGGTCAAGCGGCTCGAGCGGGAGATGGCCGAGGCCGCCGAGGCGATGGAGTACGAGAAGGCCGCCCGGCTGCGCGACGACCTCGGCGCGCTGCGGCGGGCGATGGAGAAGCAGGCGGTCGTGCTCGGCGACGGCACCGACGCCGACGTCGTCGCCTTCGCCCAGGACGAGCTCGAGGCCGCCGTGCAGGTCTTCCACGTCCGCGGTGGGCGGGTCCGCGGCCAGCGCGGCTGGATCATCGACAAGGTCGAGGAGGTCAGCACCGGCGAACTGGTCGAGCAGTTCCTCCTGCAGGTCTACGGCGGCGTCGACGAGGCCACCGGTGTCACCGAGGGCGGCGAGGCGGTGCCCAAGGAGGTGCTCGTCCCCGAGCTCCCCGACGACGCCGACGTCTACGAGGAGCTGCTCAGCGAGCTCCGCGGCTCGCGGGTGTCGCTGCGGGTGCCGCAGCGCGGCGACAAGCGCAGCCTGCTCGAGACCGTCGAGCGCAACGCGAAGGAGGCCTTCGCCCGGCACCGGGTCAAGCGCTCCAGCGACCTCACCGCCCGGTCGCTCGCCCTCTCCGAGCTGCAGGAGGCCCTCGAGCTGCCCGAGGCGCCGCTGCGCATCGAGTGCATCGACGTCTCGCACGTGCAGCAGACCAACGTCGTCGCCTCGATGGTGGTCTTCGAGGACGGCCTGCCCAAGAAGTCCGACTACCGGCGCTTCTCCGTCCAGCACGGCACCGACGACACCGCGGCCATGGCCGAGGTCGTCCGCCGCCGCTTCGCCCGGCACCTCAAGGAGGAGGCCGACCGCCGCGACGAGCAGGGGATCGCCGCGGAGGAGGGCCGGCCGCGCCGGTTCGCCTACCCGCCGAACCTGCTCGTCGTCGACGGCGGCGCGCCGCAGGTCGCGGCCGCGGCCCGCTCGCTCGACGAGCTCGGCGTGGTCGACGTCGCCGTCTGCGGGCTGGCCAAGCGCATGGAGGAGGTGTGGCTGCCCGGCGAGTCCGACCCGGTGGTCCTGCCGCGCACCTCCGAGGCGCTCTACCTGCTGCAGCGGGTGCGCGACGAGGCCCACCGGTTCGCGATCACCTACCACCGGCAGAAGCGTTCGGTCAGCATGCTGGTCTCGCTCCTGGACGACGTCCCCGGCCTGGGGGACACGCGGCGGAAGGCGCTGATGAAGCAGTTCGGGTCGCTCAAGCGGCTGCGCGCGGCCACGGTCGACGAGCTCATGGCCGTGCCCGGCATCGGCCGGCGCACCGCCGAGGCGGTGCTGGCCGCGGTGGCGGAGCCGGCGGAGAGCACGGCGGAGCCCGCGGAGGAGGGGCCCGCGGAGGAGGTCGTGGAGGAGGTCGTGGAGAGCACCACGGCGCCCGCCGGCCCGGCCGAGCGGGGCACCCCCACCCCCGGCGCGGGCGCCACCGCCGAGGTCGGCCGGGTCGCGTCGTGAGCGAGGAACAGCTGACCGGCTCGGGCACCGACGCCCCGACCGCGGCCGCCGCCGCGCGCGAGGGGCAGGCCGGCCCGCAGGCCGACGTCCCCGCCGGCCTCGACGCCGCGTCCACCGAGACGCCGCCGGTCGAGGTCGTCGTCGTCACCGGGCTGTCCGGGGCCGGCAAGAACAGCGCCGGGCGGGTGATGGAGGACCTCGGCTGGTACGTCGTCGAGAACCTGCCGCCCGCGCTGCTGACGCCGATGGTCGAGCTCGGCGCCCGCGGTGACGTCCGCCGGTTCGCCGCCGTCGTCGACGTCCGCAGCCGCGCCTTCTCCAGCGACCTGCAGGAGGCCATCCGGGTGCTCGCCGAGGCCGGGCACCGCCCACGCGTGGTGTACGTGCACGCCAGCGACGAGGTGCTCGTCCGCCGCTACGAGTCCAACCGGCGGGAGCACCCGCTGCAGGGCTCGGGCCGGCTCATCGACGGGATCACCGCCGAGCGGGCGCTGCTCACCGGCATCGCCGGCGAGGCCGACCTGTGGGTCGACACCAGCGACCTCAACGTCCACCAGCTGCGCGCCACGCTGGAGAACGCCTTCGCCCGCGAGGGCCGCACCCCGCCGCTGACGGCGACCGTGCTGAGCTTCGGCTTCAAGTACGGCCTGCCGCTGGACGCCGACCTCGTCGTCGACGCCCGGTTCCTCCCCAACCCGCACTGGCTGCCTGAGCTGCGCGCGCACACCGGGAAGGACGCCGACGTGCGCGACTACGTGCTCGGCCAGCAGGACGCCGGGCCCTTCCTCGACCGGTACACCGAGGTGCTGCGGCTGCTCATCCCCGGCTACCGGCGCGAGGGCAAGCGCTACCTGACGCTGGCGGTCGGCTGCACCGGCGGCAAGCACCGCAGCGTCGCCATCGCCGAGGAGTTCGCCCGCCGGCTGGCCGCGGACGGCATCGCCGCGGTCGCCCGCCACCGCGACCTGGGCCGCGAGTAGTGGGCGCGCACCCCCGGGTCGTCGCCTTCGGGGGCGGCCACGGTCTCGCGGCCGCGCTGGCCGCCTGGCGCCGGATCACCCCCGACCTCACCGCCGTGGTCACGGTGGCCGACGACGGCGGCTCCTCAGGCCGGATCCGCCGCGAGATGCCGGTGCTGCCCCCTGGCGACCTGCGGATGGCGCTGGCCGCCCTCGCCGCCGACGACGACGGCCGCCAGGAGATGGCCCGGCTGTTCCAGCACCGGCTCGGCGGCACCGGCGTGCTCGCCGGCCACCCGGTGGGCAACCTCGTCCTCACCGGGCTCGTCGAGCTGCACGGCGGGGACACCGTGCGCGCCCTCGACGCCGTCTGCGCACTGCTGCGCACCCGCGGCCGGGTGCTGCCGATGGCCGACGTGCCCCTGGACCTCGTCGCGCGCGTGGAGACGTTCGACCCCGACGACCCCGCGCGCACCCGGACCATCCGCGGCCAGGTGGCGATCGCCTCCACGCCCGGCCGGGTTCGGGAGATCCTCGTCTCCCCGCCCGACCCGCCGGTGCACCCCGACGTGCTCGCCGCGATCGCCGAGGCCGACGTCGTCTCGCTCGGGCCCGGTTCCTGGTACACCTCGGTGCTGCCCCACCTGCTGGTGCCGCGGCTGCGCCGGGCGCTGGCCGCCAGCCGGGCCCGCGTGGTCGTGGTGCTCAACCTGGAGCCCCAGCCGGGGGAGACCGACGGCTTCTCCCCGGAGGAGCACCTGCGGGTGCTGCAGGCCCATCTGGACGGAGTGGCGCTGCACACGGTGATCGCGGATGCCGACTCGGTGGTTGACCGCTGTGGTCTCCTGTCAACGGTGCGCGAGTGCGGCGCCGAGCTCGTGCTGGCTCCGGTCGCCGCGCTCGACGGTTCCCCGCGCCACGACCCCGCCCGGCTGGCGGCCGTGCTGGCCCCGGTGGCCGCAGCACACGCGGCCGGCGGGCCGGAGGTCGGGCAGGGGGACGGGACAGGGGACGCAACCGGGGCACCAGGACCGGTGGGGCCCGGACGGTTCGAGGGGGAGAGGTGACGCCGATGAGGGCGCCGCAGCAGAAGGAGTGGTCGTCGTGGCGATGACGGCCATGGTCAAGGACGAGCTGTCCCGGGTGGAGTGCACGCGGACCTCCGAGCGCAAGGCCGAGGTGACCGCGCTGCTGCGCTTCTCCGGGGGGCTGCACATCGTGGGCGGGCGCGTCGTCATCGAGGCCGAGCTGGACACCGGCTCGGTCGCCCGCCGGCTGCGGCGGGACATCAGCGAGGTCTACGGCTACACCAGCGGGGTCAGCGTGCTGGCCGGCGGCAACATCCGCCGCGGCGTGCGCTACCTGGTCCGGATCGCCAAGCACGGCGAGGGACTGGCCCGCCAGACCGGGCTGGTCGACCAGCGCGGCCGCCCGGTGCGCGGCCTGCCGCCGTCGGTGGTGTCCGGCAGCATCAACGACGCCGAGGCCGCCTGGCGGGGCGCGTTCCTCGCGCACGGCTCGCTCACCGAGCCCGGCCGGTCGTCCTCGCTCGAGGTGACCTGCCCCGGGCCCGAGGCGGCCATGGCGCTGGTCGGCGCGGCCCGCCGGCTGGGCATCGCCGCGAAGGCCCGCGAGGTCCGCGGCGCCGACCGGGTCGTCGTGCGCGACGGCGACGCCATCAGCGCGCTGCTCACCCGGATGGGCGCCCACGACGCGGTGCTGGCCTGGGAGGAGCGGCGGATGCGCCGCGAGGTGCGCGCCACCGCCAACCGGCTGGCCAACTTCGACGACGCCAACCTGCGCCGCTCGGCGCGCGCGGCCGTGGCCGCCTCGGCCCGGGTCGAGCGGGCGCTGGAGATCCTCGCCGGCGACGCGCCCGAGCACCTGCTGGTCGCCGGCCGGCTGCGCCTGGAGCACGGGCAGGCCTCGCTGGAGGAGCTCGGCCAGCGCGCCGACCCGCCGATGACCAAGGACGCCGTCGCCGGGCGGATCCGGCGGCTGCTGGCCATGGCCGACAAGCGGGCCAAGGACCTCGGCATCCCGGACACCGAGTCCGTGGTGACCGACGACATGCTCGCGCAGTAGAAGGGCCCCTCTGCCCCCCACCGCTCGCAGGCTCGCGGCGGGACCCTGCAGAGGGGCCGTTCCAGCAGCTCACCAGGGGCGTCCTCCGCGGTCCGCGGAGGACGCCCCTCGCGTTCACCCACCCGGGTGAGCCGACCTCCAGCGGGGCCCCGCACGCGTCGATGCACGCAGCAGAGGCGGGCAACGGGCCGCGCCGTCGGAGCGAGGAGCCCGGGATGAGCGCGGCGCAGTGGGCGCTGCTGTTCGCGTGCGCGGCTCTGGTCGCCACGGGCACGGCGGTGCTGGCCTGGCGGCGCCGCGCCCGCACCCCGGCGGCCACCGCGCTGGCGGTCACCATGTCGGGCGTCGCCGCCTGGTCGACCGCCGACGTCCTCGTCCACGCCGTCAGCACCCGAGCGGTGGTCGCCGCCTACCCGCCGCTGCTGCTGGCGGCCGTCGGGCTGGTGGTGGTGGGCACTTACGTGCTCGCCCGCACCGTGTCCGACCCCTCCTGGCGGCTCGGCTGCCGGCCGGCCCTGCTGCTGGCGGTCGAGCCGGTGCTGCTGGTGGTCACGGCGACCCTGCCGGCCACGCGCGACCTGGTCATGTCCGACCTGGTCCCCGCAGGTGCCGGCGCAGAGGGACGGGTCGCCTTCGGACCGCTGTTCCTGGCCCACACCGCCTACTCCTACGCGCTCGTCGCCGTCGCCTACGGGCACCTGGTCCGCCGCTACCGGCGTGCGGCGGGTGTCTTCCGCCGGCAGATCACCGTCCTGCTCGCGTCGGCGGCGCTCTCCACCATCGGCAACGTCGTGTCGGTCGGCAGCCAGCTCGATGGCAGCGGCACCGACCTCACCCCGCTGTTCTTCCTGCTCACCGGCGTGGTCGACTGCTGGGCGATCTTCCGCGGGGGTCTGCTGCGGCTGGTCCCGGTCGCCCGCGAGCAGGTGGTCGAGACCGTGCCCGACGCCGTGCTCGTCGTCGACCCCGACGGCGTCCTCATCGACTGCAACCCGGCCGCCACCCGGATGCTGCAGCGGCTGCGCCCCGAGCTCGGGGGCGACCTGGTCGGCCGGGCCCTCGGCGACGTCGCCGGCCCCCGGGCCGTCGCGGTCCTCGACACCACCGAGCGCCGGGACGGCCACCGCGTCGCCCAGGTGCGGCCGGGGCTGTGGCTCGACGTGCAGGACTCGGCGGTCAGCGACCCGCGGGGCCGTCCGCTCGGCCGCATCCTCGTGGTCCGCGACGTCAGCGAGCAGCAGGAGCGCCAGGCCGCCATCGAGGCGCTCAACACCCGCCTGGCCGAGCAGGTCGCGGTCATCGAGCGGCTGCGCGCGGAGCTGGCCGAGGAGGCCGTGCGCGACCCGCTGACCGGCCTGCACAACCGCCGCCACCTCGACCGGGCGCTCGGCGCCGACCTGGCCTCCCGGCCGCGCACCGGCCGGCTGTCGGTGCTGGTGGTCGACGTCGACCACTTCAAGTCCGTCAACGACCGCCTCGGGCACGCGGCGGGGGACCGGGTCCTCACCGCGGTCGCGGGCACGCTCGCCGGCGCCGTCCGCGAGGGCGACACCGCCGCCCGCCTCGGCGGCGAGGAGTTCGTGCTGGTGCTGCCCGGCGCGGGCCGCGAGCAGGCCCTGGAGCGGGCCGAGCAGGTCCGCCGCGCCGTCGCCGCCGGGCGGGTCCCCGTCGACGGCGAGCGCGTCGGCGTCACCGTCAGCATCGGCGTGGCCGTCTGCCCGGCCGACGGCACCTCCGCCGCCGCGCTGCTCGAGGCGGCCGACCGGGCGCTCTACACCGCCAAGGCCACCGGACGCGACCGCGTCGTCGCCGCCGACCCCGTGGGCGACCGGCCCGTCCCGGCCGTCCCCGCCCCGGCCGCCGCGGCCGACGACGGCGTGGAGCTCGTCCCCGGCGGCTGAGCCTCCCGGGGCTCGCCCGGTCGCCCGCCGCCGGGGCCGATAGGGTCGTCCGCGATCGGAGCCGCGCGCCCCGCGCGGCCGACGCACGCGACGGCGCCGGACGGCGCCACGGATCCGTGGAGGTCAGCAGTGACGGTGCGGGTGGGGATCAACGGGTTCGGCCGGATCGGCCGCAACTTCTGGCGGGCGGCCGCGGCCAGCGGCAAGGACATCGAGATCGTGGCGGTCAACGACCTGACCAGCCCCGAGGTCCTCGCCCACCTCCTGAAGTACGACAGCATCCTGGGCGTGCTGTCCGAGGACGTCGCCGCCGACGGCGAGGGCATCAAGATCGCCGGCAACACGATGAAGGTCCTCTCCGAGCGCGACCCGGCCGCCCTGCCCTGGGGCGACCTGGGCGTCGACGTCGTCGTCGAGTCGACCGGCTTCTTCACCAAGGCCCCCGACGCCCGCAAGCACGTCGACGCCGGCGGCGCCAAGAAGGTGATCATCTCGGCGCCGGCCACCGGCGACGACCTGACCATCGTCATGGGCGTCAACCACGAGAAGTACGACGGCTCGCAGACGATCATCAGCAACGCGTCCTGCACCACCAACTGTCTCGCGCCGCTGGCCAAGGTGCTCAACGACTCGTTCGGCATCGAGCGCGGCCTGATGACGACGATCCACGCCTACACCGCCGACCAGAACCTGCAGGACGGCCCGCACAAGGACCTGCGCCGCGCCCGCGCGGCCGCGCTCAACATGGTGCCCACCAGCACTGGTGCGGCCAAGGCGATCGGCCTGGTCCTGCCCGAGCTGCAGGGCAAGCTCGACGGCTACGCCGTCCGCGTCCCGGTGCCCACCGGCTCGGCCACCGACCTCACCGTCCAGCTGACCCGCGAGGTGCCGGCCGACGAGATCGACGCCGCCTACCGCGAGGCCGCCGCGGGCCCGCTCGCCGGCATCCTCAAGTACACCGACGCCCCGATCGTCTCCTCCGACATCGTCACCGACCCGGCGAGCTGCATCTACGACAGCAAGCTGACCAAGACCTTCGGCCCGATGGCCAAGGTGCTCGGCTGGTACGACAACGAGTGGGGCTACTCCAACCGGCTGGTCGACTCCGTCGAGCTCGTCGGCCGCTCGCTGTAGCCGATGCGGACCCTCGACGACCTGCTCGCCGAGGGCGTCTCGGGTCGGCGCGTGTTCCTGCGCGCCGACCTGAACGTCCCCCTGGACAAGCAGACCCGGGCCATCACCGACGACGGGCGCATCCGGGCCAGCCTCCCCACCCTGCAGGCGCTGCGGGAGGCCGGCGCCCGGGTCGTCGTCGCCGCGCACCTGGGCCGGCCCATGGGTGCGCCCGACCCGCAGTACTCGCTGGCCCCGGTGGCCGCCCGGCTCGGCGAGCTGCTCGGCGCCGAGGTGCCGCTGGCCGCCGACGTCGCCGGCGACGACGCCCGCACGCGGGCGGCGGCCCTCGGCGACGGCGAGGTCCTGCTGCTGGAGAACGTGCGCTTCGAGTCCGCCGAGACCAGCAAGGACGACGCCGAGCGCGGCGGGCTGGCCGACCGGTTCGCCGCGCTGGCCGACGTCTTCGTCGACGACGCGTTCGGCGCGGTGCACCGCAAGCACGCCTCGGTGTACGACGTGGCGCTGCGGCTGCCGCACGTCGCCGGGCGGTTGGTGGCCACCGAGCTCGACGTGCTCACCCGGCTGACCACCGACCCCGAGCGGCCCTACGTGGTCGTGCTCGGCGGCTCGAAGGTCAGCGACAAGCTCGCCGTCATCGAGGCGCTGCTGCCCAAGGTCGACCGGCTGCTGGTCGGCGGCGGGATGTGCTTCACCTTCCTGCGGGCCCAGGGGCTCGAGGTCGGCCGCTCGCTGCTGGAGGCCGACCAGGTCGACACCTGCCGGCGGCTGCTCGCCGAGGCCGGCGACCGCATCGTGCTGCCGGTCGACGTCGTCGTCGCGCCGGAGTTCAGCGCCGACGTGGACACCGCGGTCGTCCCCGCCGAGGAGATCCCGGAGGAGCGGATGGGCCTCGACGTCGGCCCGCGCACGGTCGAGGTGTTCGGCCGCGAGCTGGCCGGCGCCCGCACGGTGTTCTGGAACGGCCCGATGGGCGTGTTCGAGCTGGCGCCGTTCCAGGCCGGCACGCGCGGGGTCGCCGAGGCCGTGGCCGCCGTCGACGGGCTGTCGGTGGTCGGCGGCGGGGACTCCGCGGCCGCCGTCCGGCAGCTCGGTCTCGACGAGTCCGCCTACGGCCACGTCAGCACCGGCGGCGGCGCGTCGCTGGAGTACCTCGAGGGCCGGGAGCTCCCGGGCCTCGCGGTGCTCGCGGACTGAGGGGCGCGGGATGGCACGCAGGTCGGCGGTCCCGGCCCGCCGGGAGGGCCGTCGCCCGCTCATCGCGGGCAACTGGAAGATGCACATGACGCACCTGGAGGCCATCGGCCTGGTGCAGAAGCTGGTCTTCAGCCTGGACGAGAAGGAGCTCGACGCCGCCGAGGTCGTCGTGCTGCCCCCGTTCACGGCGCTGCGCAGCGTGCAGACGCTGGTCACCGGCGACAAGCTGCCGGTCGGCTACGGCGCGCAGGACCTCTCGGCGCACGACTCGGGCGCCTACACCGGCGAGGTCAGCGGCGCGATGCTGGCCGCGCTCGCGTGCGGCTTCGTCGTCGTCGGCCACTCCGAGCGGCGGTCGCTGCACGCCGAGGACGACGCGGTCGTGGCCGCCAAGACCCAGGCGGCGCTGCGGCACGGCCTCACGCCGATCGTGTGCATGGGGGAGGGGCTCGAGGTCCGCCGGGCCGGCGGGCACGTGGTGCACTGCACCGACCAGCTCGACGCCTCGCTGGCCGGCCTGTCCGCCGAGCAGGTGGCCCGCGTGGTGCTGGCCTACGAGCCGGTCTGGGCGATCGGCACCGGCGAGGTGGCCACCCCGGAGAACGCCCAGGAGGTCTGCGGCGCACTCCGGTCGCGGCTCGCCGAGCGTTTCGGCCCGGGCACGGCGGAGGTCGTCCGTATCCTCTACGGCGGGTCGGTGAAGGCCGCCAACACGGCCGGGATCCTGGCCGGGCCGGACGTCGACGGTGCACTCGTCGGGGGCGCGAGCCTCGACACCGACGAGTTCGCGCAGATCTGTCGGATCGCCGCCGGGGGCGGCTGAGCACGCCGCCCCGGCGGCCGAGCGGGGGGACACGGGTGGGCAGCAGGCTGCAGCGACCCACCCGGCCCACCCGGCTGCCGGGGCTGCTGTCCGGCACCGCCGGCCGCGTCCTGGGCCTCGCGCTGGTCGTCGCGCTGGTGGTCGCCGTCGCGGTCAGCTGCCGCGGCGGCGGGGACGGCGACGCCGGCGTCCCGGTCCTCGGCGACGGCCCGGACGCCGGTCTCGAGGGCGTGCGCGCCCCGTCGCACGAGGCCGGCGGCACGCTGCGGGTGGTCACCGGCGAGATCGACAGCCTCGACCCGCAGCGCTCCTACCAGCCCGGCGTGTGGAACCTGATGCGGCTCTACGCCCGCACGCTGGTCACCTACTCCTCCGAGCCCGGTGCCACGGGCGAGCTCGCGCCCGACCTCGCCACCGACCTCGGCACCACCCCCGACGGGGGTCTGACCTGGACGTTCACCCTCCGCCCCGGCGTGGGCTTCGAGACCGGCCGGCCGATCACCTCGCGCGACGTCAAGTACGGCATCGAGCGGTCCTTCGCCTCCGACGTCATCGTGGGCGGCCCCACCCACGTCGTGGAGCTGCTCGACGACCCCGAGAACCCCTATGCCGGGCCCTACCAGGACGAGGACCCGGCCAAGCTCGGGCTGGCCGCCGTCGAGACGCCCGACGACGCCACCATCGTCTTCCGGCTCCGCTCGCCGCAGCCGGACTTCCCCTACGTCCTGGCGCTGCCCTCGAGCAGCCCGGTCCCGGTGGAGGGCGACACCGGCGCCGGCTACGGCGCCGACCCGGTCTCGTCGGGCCCGTACGCGATCACGACGGTCGACGCCGCCACCGGCATCGTCCTGGACCGCAACCCCGCGTGGGACCCGGCCAGCGACGAGGTCCGTACGGCGCTGCCCGACCGGGTCGTCGTCCGCACCGGCCTGTCCAACCTGGAGCGGGACCAGGCGCTGCTCGCCGGCTCGGCCGACGTCGACGTCTCGGGCACCGGCGTGCACCCGGCCACCGGCGCGCGGCTGACCGGCGAGACCGGGGGAGAGGTGCCCCTGCCCGACCGGGTCGACGACGTGACCAGCGGCGCGCTGCGGCTGCTGGCGCTGCCCACCGACGTCGCCCCGATGACCGATCCGAACTGCCGCACCGCGGTCGCCGCCGCGATCGACCGCCGCGCCGTCCAGGAGGTCCTCGGCGGCCCCGACCGGGCGGTGCGGACCGGGCAGCTGTGGCCGGGCACGCTGCCCGGCGGGCCCGAGGGGGAGGGTGCCGACGCCGGGCCCGACCCCGACGCCGCCCGCGACGCGCTGGCCGCGTGCGGGCAGCCCGAGGGCTTCAGCACCGTGCTGGCCGTGCCCGACGCGCAGGCCAGCGTCGAGGTCGCCGGCGTCGTCGCCGCCCAGCTCGCCGAGGTGGGCATCGACGCCGAGGTCCGCCCGCTGCCCGCGGCCAGCTTCTACGCCACCGACGTCGGCAGCCCGGACAACGTCGCCCGCAACGGCTTCGGCATCGTGCTGGCCACCTGGACCGCCGACTTCCCGCTCCCCGGCTCGTTCCTCGTGCCGCTGGTCGACGGCCGCTCGGTCAGCGCCGTCGGCAACACCAACTACGCGCGGCTCACCGACCCCGCCGTGTCGGCCGCGGTGGACGCCGCCCGCGCCGCCACCGATCCCGAGGGTGCCGCCGCGGCCTGGCGGGACGTGGCCGCCGCCGCCCTCGACACCGGCGCGTACGTGCCGCTGGCGGAGGCCCGCGTGCGGCTGCTGGCCGGTCAGCGGCTGCACAACGGCGTGGTCATGCGGCCCTACGCCGGCTACGACCTGGCCACCGCGGGCGTGCGCTGAGCGGACCCGCCGCGGGCACCGGCTACCCTGGTGCCATGGTCGAGGTCGTCCTCAACGTGCTGCTGGGTCTCACCAGCGTCCTGCTGGTGGTGCTGATCCTGCTGCACCGGGGCAAGGGCGGCGGCCTGTCCTCCATGTTCGGCGGTGCGGTGTCCTCGCAGCTGTCCGGCTCCTCGGTCGTCGAGAAGAACCTCAACCGGCTGACGATCTTCACCGGGCTGGTCTGGACCGTGTGCATCGTGGCCCTGGGCATCCTGCTGAAGGTCTGACGGAGGCCCCACCAGGCACCTCGCGGAAAAACGTGATCGAGAGAACACGCTCCAGGCCATAGACTGCGCGCGCGACGCGAACCGCGCCGTGCAGGTCGGTCCAGAGGGGGCGCTCGTGGCTGGTGGCAACGCGATCCGGGGGACCCGGGTCGGTGCGGGTCCGATGGGAGAGGCCGAACGCGGCGAGGCCGCACCGCGGCACAGGATCGGCTACTGGTGCAGCCAGGGCCACGAGACGCGGGTGGCCTTCGCCACCGACGCCGAGGTCCCCGACCTCTGGGACTGCCCCCGGTGCGGCCTGCCGGCCGGCCAGGACGCCGCGGCACCGCCGCCGGTGCCGCGCACCGAGCCGTACAAGACCCACCTCGCCTACGTCCGCGAGCGGCGCAGCGACGCCGACGGCGACGCCCTGCTCGAGGAGGCCCTGGCCAAGCTCCGGGCCCGCCGCGGCGCCTGAACGTCCCGGGTACCGCAGCTCCGCACCGGGCTGCGGTACCCGGCATGCGTGGTGCCGGGTGGCCGGCGGTCAGCCCGTCGCCGGGCAGGGCACCCAGGCCGCCCGGCCCGGGTCCCACCAGGTCCCCGGCCGGCGGGGCCGCCACGGCACCCGCGCCAGGTGGTCGGTCGCCAGGAACGCGCGGCGCAGGTCCGGACTGAGCCCGTCGAACGGAGTGGCCTGCGAGCGGTGCTCGGCCATCGCGGCCTCGCGGCGGTCGAGGAACCGGCTGACGTCGAGGACGTCCGTCACGTCCGCGTCGGGCCGGCCGAAGTCGGCCGGGTCGATCGCGTGGTAGGCCGTGTCCGGCCGCACGGTGCGCATCTCCTCGAGCCAGCGGCGCATCAGTGAGTTGGGCAGGCAGTGCTCGACGAGCACGGTGCCCGGCGCCGCCGCGTCCCGGACCGCGGCCGCGGTGGCCGTCCGGACCCGCTGGTGGTCGCGGTGCCCGTCGGTGCCGTCGAGGACCAGCACCACGTCCGGCCGCGCGCCGGCGACCAGCCGCGCGAGGACCCCGGCGACGGCGTCGGGCGGTGCCGCGCAGAGCGACCCGCGGGGCGGCGCGCCGTCGAAACCCGAGTCGCGGTAGCCCAGCAGCTCCACGGCGGCGACGCCGAGCGCGGCCGCCGAGCGGTACAGCTCGGCCTCCCGCACGGCGCCCAGGTCGCCGCAGTCGGGCAGTCCGGGAGCCGGCTGTCCGGCCTCGCCGCGCGTGGCGCAGGCCAGCGTCACCCGGGCACCGGCCGCGGCGGCGCGGGCGATGACCGATCCGCACCCGAAGGCCTCGTCGTCGGGGTGGGCCACGACGACCAGCCAGCGGTCGCCGGGCCGGACGTCGGTCACGGGGTCGCGGGTGGTGCCGGACGGGGACGGGAGCAGGGTCGAAGCGGTCATGGCCCCGAGGGTGGGGGCAGCGACTTGAGGTCCTCTTGGCGTCCTCTGAGGCCGGCCGCCTGCCGGGCGGCGTCCCGCAGCCGGGTCAGCTCCGGCACCCAGTAGCGCTCGCCGCGCTCGGCGACGGCCAGGCCCGCCTCGCAGGTCGCGGCGGCCACCGCCGGCTCCCCGGCCGTCAGCGCGGTGGCGGCGAGCACGCCGAGGAAGACCGAGCGGCCGGCGGCCAGACCCTGCCCGGCCAGCGCCGCGTGCGCCTCCCGCATCACGGCGAGACCGGCCCGCGGTTCGCGGCGCGCGAGCAGCCAGCCCTCGGCGAAGCGGACCACCGCCGACGGGTAGCGGTACTGCTCCCACGCGGGCTCCCGCAGCGGAAGCGCGACCAGCCGGCGGACGCGGTCGGCGTCGCCGTCCACCAGCGCGAGCACCAGCGCCCAGCGGCGGGCGAAGCCGGCCGCGCCCAGCCCCGCCTCCTCGGCGACGGCCAGGGCCGCGTCGGCGTGGGCCCGGGACTCGTCCCGCCGGCCGAGCAGCCACAGGCACAGGGCGCGGACGACGGCGAGGCGTGTGGGCGGCGAGAAGGCCAGCGAGCGGCGCAGGTCGACGCGGCCCGTGGCGACGTGCGCCCCGGCCCGCTCGAGGTGGCTCAGCGCCTCGGCCGGGCGGGCCTGCATCCACCGTACGACGGCGGTGATGTCCTCGGTCAGGTAGCCGGCCGTCGGGTCGCCCAGGTGCCCGGCGAGCGCGGCCATCCGGGCGACGGTGCGGTCGGCGTCGTCGAGGCGGCCGACCTGGCACTGGAACAGTGTGGCCACCCACAGCAGCTCGACGTCGTCGGGGTGCGGCGGGTCGGGCACCTCCCAGGCGGTCACCAGCCGGCCGTACTCGCGGATGGTCGGGCTGTCGTAGCCGGCCGCCCACGCGTCGGCGTAGGCGGTGCGGCCGAGCGCGCGCAGCTCCCGCCGGCGGCGCTCGGGACCGGCCGGCAGGGCGGCGGCCGCCGTCAGCAGCTGCCCGCCCAGCTCCCGGAGCTGGTCGAGCGCCGAGACGCGGACCGCGTGGTCGGTGGCGCGCTCCAGCCACGGCACGGCGGCGGCCCCGCCGTCGAGCGCGCGGGCGGCGAACAGGTGGCCGGCGACGCGCGCGGCCTGCTCCGGGTCCGCACCGGCCCGCGCGGCCAGCCGCTCGCCGATCGCACGGTGCAGCCGGGCGGTGCGGGCGCTGGACAGCTGCGCCCGGAGGACCTCGGCCAACAGCGCGTGGCCCGGCGCGAACGTGCCGTCCCCGCCGTCCACGGCCAGCCGCGCGGCGACCGCCGACTCCAGGGCGTCCAGTGCGTCCTCGACGGGGACGCCGACGACCGCGGCGAGGTCCTCGACCGGCAGCGGCGCCCCGGCGACGGCGGCGGCGGTGAGCAGGTCGGGGCCGGGAGGCGGCCGGCGGAGGACGCGCTGGCGCAGCACGTCGTGGACCGCGGCGGGCACCCCGCCCACGGCGCGGCCCCGTCCCGTCGGCGCGCCGCCGTGCGGAGCGCCGGTGGCACGGGCCAGCTCGAGGGCGAAGAAGGGGTTGCCGTCGGCGCGGGTCACCACGTCCCGGACGCCGTCGTCACCGAGGTCGGCTGAGGCGGCGGTGCGGACCAGGTCGGCCACGGCGGCCGGGGCCAGCGGCTCGAGGTCGAGGCGGACCAGCCGCGGCAGCCGGCCGAGCGCGGCCAGCGTGTCGACCAGGGCGGGCGCGTCCGCCTCGCCGCTGCGCAGCGTCAGGGCGAGGACGACGGGGGAGCCGGCGACGTCCGCGGCGAGACCGGCGACCAGCCGCAGGGTCGCCGGGTCGGCGGCGTGCAGGTCGTCGAGCGCCAGCACCGCCGGCGGGCCGGTCGCGGCCAGGACACCGGTCAGCGCGTCGGTCAGGTGCACGAGCACCATCGCCGGGTCGATGCCCCCGCCGGCGGCCTGCGGTGCCTCGCCGAGGCCGGGGACCACCGCCCGCAGCGGGCCGAGGGCACGTGCCATCCCCGCGCGGGTCGCCGCGTCCAGCCCCGGGACGGCGCCGCGCAGCACCTGCAGCACCGGCCAGTAGGGCGGCGCGGCCACGCCGTCGCGGCAGGTGCGGGTGTGCGCACCGCCCCCGGTCGCGCCGGCGGACGCGGTGAGCCACCGCAGCAGCTCGGTCTTGCCCATCCCGGCGTCCCCGGTGAGCAGCACGACGGCGCCCGACCCGCCGGCGGCGTCGGTCAGGACGCGGGCGAGCAGGCCGCACTCGCCCTCCCGGCCGCGCAGCGGCGGCGGCCCCGCCGCCGGGGACGGCGCGGGGGCGGACCGCACGGGCGCGGGCTGCAGCGCCGGGTCCCGGCGGAGGATCCGCTCCTCGACGCGTCGCAGCGCCGGGCCGGGGTCGAGACCCAGCTCCTCGCGCAGCAGCCGGCGGCCCTCGGCGAGCACCGCGAGCGCCTCCCCGGGGCGGCCGCCGAGATACAGGGCCCGGGCGAGTGAGGCGCGGGCCTGCTCGCGCAGCGGGGCGGCGGCCAGGTGCGCCTGCAGGTCGGCGACGGCGCGACCGGTCTCGCCGAGCGCGAGCAGCGCCGCGGCCCGCTGTTCGACCGCGTCCTGCCGCAACTCGGTCCAACGGTCGGCGGCGGCGCGGGCGAAGGGCTCGTCGGCGAACTCGGCCAGCGCCGGGCCGCGCCACAGCGCCAGGGCGTCGTCGAGCAGGGCCACCGTCCGGGCGGCGTCGCCGGCGGCGTGCCGGGCCTCGCCGAGCAGCCGCTCGAAGAGGTCGGCGTCGATCTCGACGGCCTCGCGGGCGAGCCGGTAGCCGGGTGGCGCGGTGAGCAGCACCGAGCCGCTGGAGCGGGGCGCCCGCCCGGGGTCGAGGGTGCGGCGCAGCAGCGCGATGGTGCTGTGCAGGGACGCCGTGACCTTGGGCGGCGGCGAGCCGTGCCACAGCAGGTCGGCCAGGCGGTCGGCGGGGACCAGCCGGCCGGCCTCCAGCGCGAGCACCGCCAGGGCGGCGCGTTGGAGGCGGGCGCCGACCGGCACGGGGACACCGTCGCGGCGGACCTCGAGGGGCCCGAGCAGCCCGATCCGCAGCACCCCGTCCGCCGCCGTCCCGCCGGTCAGTCGGTGTCCTGCGCTCCGGGCAGCCGGCTCGCCGCCGCGGCGTCGAGCAGCCAGCGGGTGGCCCGGCGGCCGCAGGCGCCGGCCGCCGGCACGTCGAGCGGGTCGGCGCCGCCGAGGGCCCGCGCGACGGCCTCGGCCTTGCCCTCACCGGCCACCAGCAGCCACACCTCCTCGGCGCTGCCGATCGCGGAGAAGCCCAGGCTGACCCGGATCGGGGGCGGCTTGGGGCAGTCGCGCACGGCCACCACGGGACGCGCGTCCGACGCCGCCGGCGAGTGCGGGAAGATCGACGCCACGTGGCCCTCGCCGCCCATCCCGAGCATCAGGACGTCGAAGCGCGGCAGCGGCCCGCCCTCGGCCGCGTCGGCCAGCACCCCGGCGTACCACTCGGCCGCCTCCTCGGGCTCGGCGAACCCGGCGTCGGAGGCCGGCATCGGGTGCACCCGCTCGAGCGGCACGCCGACCCGGTCGAGCAGGGCCTCCCGGGCACCCTTCTCGTTGCGCTCGTCGTCGTCGGCCGGGACGAACCGCTCGTCGCCCCACCAGACGTCGACGGCGCTCCAGTCCACCCGCTCGCGGGCCGGTTCGGCGGCGAGGTCGGCGACGCGCCGCAGCACGTCGGTGCCCACGCCCCCGCCGGTGAGCACGACCGACGCCGTCCCGTGCACCGCCTGCGCGGCGGCCAGCCGGGCCACCAGTGCCGCGGCGACCGCGCGGGCCAGCGTCTCGGCGTCGGGCTCGACGATCACGTCGGGCACCGGGCCGTCGGTCCGCCGCGAGAGCTCCTCGACGATCCGGTCACCGGGGGTGAGGGTCACCGGACCGCCTCGGGCGCCGTCGGGTCGGGGGTGTCGTGCTCACCGTGCAGGGCCACCTCGTCGGTGCCCTCGGAGGTCGGCGGGACGGTGGGCGCCGCGCCGTGGGGGCTGCCCTCGGCGACCTCCGCGGCGTCGACCGCCCCGGATCCGGCGCCGTCCGGCTCGGCGGGGTCGACCCACACGTGCGAGCGCACCCCGTCGCGGCCGGCCAGCCCCGAGACCCCGGTGGTGGTCTCCAGCGCCTCGGCGTAGGGCTCGTCGGGGTCCAGCCGGCGCAGTTCCTCGCCGAGCAGGTCGCCCAGCGAGCGGTCGGGCAGCGCCATGGTGGCGTCGGGCCGGTAGGGCTGGCTGATCACCGCGCCGCCGCGGCGGTCGGCGTGGACGCGCACCTCCTCGTCCTGGTCGAGCTCGAGGACCACCGAGTCGATGCCGCTGGGGCCGGAGTGCCGGGTGGCCTGCACGACCTCCAGCCGGGCCCCCGAGCGCGACTCGATCCAGCCGGCCAGCAGTTGCGCGGTGGCCGCACCCGGGTCGCCCTCGACGCGCCCGCCCAGGATCCGGACGGCGTCGCCGCGGCGGCCGGAGACGGAGTCCAGTGCCGAGGTGAGGGTCGCCCGCCAGCCGGTGGACCGGGTCCAGGCCAGGTCGGTGTCGCCGGGCGCGTAGTCCTGCGCCCGGGTGCGCAGCGCGGTCATCTGGTCGGCGGCCACGGTGCTGTCGGTGATCCGCCGGTCGGCGATGACGGCGAGCGCGTCGGTGGTCAGCTGCTGGGGCGGGTCGCTGTGCCACCAGGTGACCACGGGGGCGTCGGCGGCCAGCAGGGGGAGCACGACCGACTCGGCGTGCAGGGCCAGCCGCCCGTACATCCGCATGACGACCGCCTCGCCGGGGCCCAGCCGCCCGCCGATGGACACCTCGGCGTCCAGGCGCGGGACCGGGGCGTCGATCTGCCGGCGCACCACCACGAGGATCCGGCAGGGGTGCTGCTCGGCGGCGGTGGTCGCGGCGTCCTCGGCCTCGGTCACCCGGCCCTCGTCGGCGACGACGACCAGCGTCAGGGCCACGCCGGAGAGGACCGCGCCGCCGGTCCGTCGCTGGGCGGCCAGTTCCTTCACCACGGCCGAGCCGGTGGTGTCCCACAGCGTGGTCACGGGATCTGCTCCTCTCGACGGCGACTGTCCCGGGGCGGGGTCACGGACGCCGCCACCGGCGCCCCTCGGCGGCGAGCATGTCGTCGGCGGCCCGCGGGCCCCACTCGCCGGCCCGGTAGGGCTCCGGCGCGCTGCCCGCCCAGAACTCCTCGAGCGGGTCGATGACCGCCCAGGACGCCTCGACCTCGGCGTTGCGCGGGAACAGCGTGGCGTCGCCGAGCAGCACGTCGAGCAGCAGCCGCTCGTAGGCCTCGGGGCTGGTCTCGGTGAACTGCTCGCCGTAGAGGAAGTCCATGGACACGTCCCGGACCTCCATGACGCTGCCGGGCACCTTCGACCCGAACTTGAGCGTCACCCCCTCGTCGGGCTGCACGCGCACGACGAGCTGGTTGTTGCCCAGCTCCTCGGTGTCGGTGTCGGCGAAGGGCAGGTGCGGCGCCCGCTTGAACACCAGCGCGATCTCGGTGACCCGGCGCGGCAGCCGCTTGCCGGCGCGCAGGTAGAACGGCACGCCGGCCCAGCGGCGGGTCTCCACGCCCAGCCGGACCGCGGCGTAGGTCTCGGTCGTCGACGCCGGGTCGACGCCCTCCTCCTGCTGGTAGCCGCGGGCCCGCTGGCCGGCCAGCCAGCCCTGCTGGTACTGGCCGCGGACGGCGAAGGTGCGCAGGTCCTCGGGCAGCGACACCGCGCGCAGCACCTTGAGCTTCTCGGTGCGGATCTCGTCGGCGGAGAACTCGACCGGCTCCTCCATCGCGGTGAGCGCCAGCAGCTGCAGCAGGTGGTTCTGCAGCACGTCGCGGGCGGCGCCCGTCCGCTCGTAGAACTGCGCCCGCCCGCCGATGCCGACGTCCTCCGCCATGGTGATCTGCACCGAGTCGACGTGGTGGCCGTTCCAGATCGGCTCGAACAACGTGTTGGCGAACCGCAGCGCCATCAGGTTCTGGACGGTCTCCTTGCCCAGGTAGTGGTCGATGCGGAAGACGTCCTCGGCGCTGAACACCGAGTCGACCAGCTCGTTGAGCTCGCGACTGGAGGCCAGGTCGGTGCCGAAGGGCTTCTCGACGACGACCCGCCGCCACCGGTCCGGCGTGCTCTCGGCCATGCGGGTGCGCTGCATCTGCTTGAGCACGACCGGGAACATCGCCGGCGGGATGGACAGGTAGAACGCCGCGTTGCCGCCGATGCCGTGGCTGCTCTCCAGGTCGTTCAGCGCGTTGGCCAGCTCGTCGAAGGCGTTGTCGTCGTCGAAGGACCCCTGCACGAACCGGACGCTGGCGGCCAGCCGCTCCCAGACCTCCTCCCGCCACGGCGTGCGGGCGGCGTTGCGGGCGGCGTCCCGGGCCAGCTCGGCGAAGTCCTGGTCACCCCAGTCGCGTCGCGCGAAGCCCAGCAGCGCGAAGTTGGTCGGCAGCAGCCCCCGGTTGGCCAGGTCGTAGACCGCGGGGAGCAGCTTCTTGCGCGCCAGGTCGCCGGTGATGCCGAAGACGACGAGCGCGCAGGGCTCGGGGACGCGCGGCAGCCGCCGGTCCCGCGGGTCGCGCAGCGGGTTGGGGATCACGAGTCCTCCTCTGGGCTCCTCGGTGCGACGACCCCGGTGCTACCCCGGCGGTCAGCCGAGGGCACCGAGGACCTGGTCGATCCCGGCGGCGCGGTCGGTCAGGTGCAGGTGCAGCAGCGGCCGCTGCCGGTCGGCCAGCGCCTGCCGGTCACCGGCGGCCTGGGCGGCCTGCAGCGTGCCGAAGGAGAACGGCCGGTCGGGCACCGGCAGGTCCTCGGCGACCGCGCCGGTGACCTGCAGGAACGCGCCGACCTGGGGTCCGCCCTTGTGGTACTGGCCGGTCGAGTGCAGGAACCGCGGACCCCAGCCGAAGGTGACCGCGTGCTCGGTGCGCCGGGCCAGCGCCGCGCGCAGCTCCCCGGCGCGGGCGTCGGCCTCCCGGTCGAGGTAGGCCATGACGGCGAGGTAGCCGCGCGGCGGCACCGAGGCCAGCAGCGAGTCGAGGACCAGCCGCAGGCCGTCGTGCTGCGACACGTCGACGCCGTCGAGCACCCCGCCCGAGCCGTACACCTCGACCGCGCCGATCGTCACGGCCGGCTGCTCGTCGGGCAGGCCGGCGTCGAGGATGCGGGCGGTGTTCTCCTTCGACTCCGTGACGTTGGGCTGGTCGAAGGGGTTGATCCCCAGCACCCGCCCGGCGACCGCGGTCGCGTACTCCCAGCCGAGGAACTGGGCGCCCAGCGGGCCGGTGACCCCGACCGAGGGCCGGCCCTCGACCGGGCTCCCGCCGACGACGGCCAGCAGCGCGTCGGGCGCCGCCGATCCCGGGGCGTCGGCCGACTCCAGGACGACGGGCAGCAGCCCGCGGCCCTCCTTGCCGGTGGACTCGGCGACCAGCTGCTCGGCCCAGTCGCCGAAGCCCTCGATGCGGCCGCCGCCGGTGCCGCCGTCGGCCAGCGCCACCTTGTCCCGGCCGGTGCGGAAGCCGGCCCCGAGCGCGACGCCGAGCTCCAGCGCCGGGTTGCCCGGCTCGGCGAGGTGCTCGGCGAGGTCGGCGGCCTCGTCGAGCAGGGACCCGACGTCGACCCCGGCCAGCGCGGCCGGCACCAGTCCGAACGCCGACAGCGCGCTGTAGCGGCCGCCGACGTTCGGGTCGGCGAGGAAGACCGCGCGGGCGCCCATCGCCGCCGCGGTCTCGGCCAGCGGCGAGCCTGGGTCGGTGACGACGACGAACCGGCGCCCGGCCTGCTCCTCGTCCAGGCCCGCCTCGGCGAAGGCGGCGAGGAAGGCCCGGCGGTGGCTGTCGGTCTCGATCGTGCCGCCGGACTTGGAGCTGACCACCACGACGGTGCGCCCGAGGTCGGCCATGGCGGCGGCCACCTGCCCCGGGTCGGTGGTGTCGAGCACCACCAGCGGTGCGCCCGCGGTCCGGCAGATCACCTCGGGCGCGAGCGAGGACCCGCCCATGCCGGCCAGCACCACCCGGTCGAGGCCCTCGGCGGCCAGCTCCGACCGCAGCGCGGCCAGCCGCGGCAGCAGCTCCCGGGAGGACGCCGGCAGGTCCAGCCAGCCCAGCCGGATGGCGGCCTCGCTCTCGGCCTCCGGACCCCACAGCGTGGCGTCCTTGGCCACCAGCCGCGCGGCGACGTCGTCGTCGGCCAGTTGCGTCCGGACGTTCTCGGGGACGTCGAGCCCGCTGCAGCTGAACTGCAGGGTCATGCCTTGTCCTCGAGCTCGCTGCGGACCGACTCGGTGAGCTCGTCCCACGAGTCGACGAACTTCTGCACGCCCTCGTCCTCGAGCACGCGGAAGACGTCGTCGAGGTCGACCCCGGCGTCGGCGATGGCCTTCATGGTGGCCGCCGCGTCCTCGTAGCTCTGCTGCACCGGGGTGCCCGGCTCGCCGTGGTCGGCGTAGGCCTTGAGCGTCTTCTCCGGCATCGTGTTGACCGTGCCGGGGGCGATGAGCTCGCTGACGTAGAGGGTGTCGGAGTACTCGGGGTTCTTCACGCCGGTCGAGGCCCACAGCGGCCGCTGCGGCCGGGCGCCCTTGGCCTCCAGCGCCTTCCAGCGGTCGGAGGAGAAGACCTCCTCGTAGGCCTGGTACGCCAGCTGCGCGTTGGCCAGCGCCGCCTTGCCCTTGAGCTGGTCGGCGCCGACCTTCTCCAGCCGCTTGTCGATCTCGGTGTCCACGCGGGACACGAAGAACGAGGCCACCGACGCGATCCCGGTCAGGTCGGCGTCGGGGTCCTCGGCCAGCCGCTGCTCCAGCCCGGCCAGGTAGGCGTCCATGACGGCCCGGTACCGCTCGAGGCTGAAGATGAGGGTGACGTTGACACTGATGCCGCGGGCGATCGAGGTGGTGATCGCCGCCAGCCCCTCCTCGGTGGCGGGGATCTTGATGAACAGGTTCGGCCGGTCGACCAGCCACCACAGGTGCGCCGCCTCGGCCGCCGTCGCGTCGGTGTCGCGGGCCAGGCCCGGCGCCACCTCCAGCGACACGCGCCCGTCGCCGGGCTGCCGCTCCGCGACCGGCGCGAGCAGGTCGCAGGCGTCCCGGACGTCGGCGGCGGTGATCGTGCGCAACGCCTCCTCGACGCTCACCTTCCGCACGGCGAGGGCGTGCACCTGGTCGTCGTAGGAGTCCGACCCGCTGATCGCCGCGGCGAAGATCGTCGGGTTGGTGGTGACGCCGACGACCGAGTACTCGTCGACCAGCGACTGCAGGTTGCCGCTGCGGATGCGGTCGCGCGAGAGGTCGTCGAGCCAGACGGCGACCCCCGCCTCCGACAGCTGCGCCAGCTTCTCGTTCTGTGCCATGACTGTGCCTTCCGTTCGGACGGGGCCGGGCCTCAGCGGTCGCCGGTGGGGTGGGGGAGGCCGCCGGTGGCCGCGACCGGGCCGGCCGGGACGGCGGTGCCCGACGCGGCGGCCTCGATCGACTCGCGGGCGGCGGTGACGACGGCCTCGTCGGTGAGACCGAACTCCTCGTAGAGCACCGAGTAGGCGGCGCTGGCGCCGTAGTGGGTCAGGCCCACGATCCGGCCGGCGTCGCCGACGAACTCGCGCCAGCCCATGGGGACGCCGGCCTCGACGCTGACCCGGGCGCGGACGCTCGGCGGGAGCACCTCGTCCTTGTAGGCCTGGTCCTGGTCGGCGAACCACTCGACGCACGGCACCGACACCACGCGGGTGGGGACGCCGTCGGCCTCGAGCCGCTCGCGGGCGGCGACGGCGATCTGCACCTCCGACCCGGTGCCCAGCAGGATCACCTCGGGCTGCCCGTCCGAGGCGTCGGCCAGCACGTAGGCACCGCGGGCGACGCCCTCGGCGGACGCCATCGCCGAGCGGTCGAACACCGGCAGGTTCTGCCGGGACAGCAGCAGGCCGGCCGGGCGGTCGTTGTGCTCGAGGATGGTCCGCCACGCGACGGCGACCTCGTTGGCGTCGGCCGGGCGGACGACGTCGAGGCCGGGGATCGCCCGCAGCGCGGCGAAGTGCTCGATCGGCTGGTGGGTCGGGCCGTCCTCGCCCAGGCCGATCGAGTCGTGCGTCCACACGTAGATGACCGGCAGCTGCATGAGCGCGGCCAGGCGGACCGCGCCGCGCATGTAGTCGGAGAAGGTGAGGAAGGTGCCGCCGTAGACGCGGGTGCCGCCGTGCAGCGCGATGCCGTTCATGATCGAGCCCATGGCGTGCTCACGGACGCCGAAGTGCAGGGTGCGGCCGTAGGGGCCGCCGCTCCACATCTTCGTCTGGCGGTCCGACGGCAGGAACGAGGGCTCGCCCTCGACGGCGGTGTTGTTGCTCTCGGCGAGGTCGGCCGACCCGCCCCACAGCTCGGGCAGCACCGGGTAGAGGGAGGAGAGCACCTTGCCCGAGGCCTTGCGGGTGGCCACGCCCTTGGGGTCGGCGTCGAAGGTGGGCAGGCCCTCGGCCCAGCCCTCGGGCAGCCGGCGCTCGCCCATCCGGGCCAGCAGCGCGGCGCGCTCGGGCTGCTCCTGCGCCCAGGCGTCGAAGCGCTCCTGCCACTCGGCGTGCGCCTGCTTGCCGGTGTCGACCACCGAGCGGGCGTGGGCGAGCACCTCGTCGTCGACCTGGAAGGTCTGCTCCGGGTCGAAGCCGAGGACCTCCTTGGTGGCGCGCACCTCGTCGTCGCCGAGCGCCGAGCCGTGCGCGGCGCCGGTGTTCTGCTTGTTGGGCGCCGGCCAGGCGATGACCGTCCGCAGCACGATGATCGACGGGCGGCCGGTCTCGGCCTTGGCGGCGGCGAAGGCGGCGTCGACCGCGGCGAGGTCCTCGCCGTCGTCGACGCGCTGCACGTGCCAGCCGTAGGCCTCGTAGCGCTTGCCGACGTCCTCGGTGAAGGCGACGGTCGTGTCGTCCTCGATGGAGATGCGGTTGTCGTCGTAGACGAGCACCAGGTTGCCCAGCTTCTGGGTGCCGGCCAGCGACGACGCCTCGCCGCTCACGCCCTCCTCCAGGTCGCCGTCGGAGGCGAAGACCCAGATGGTGTGGTCGAAGAGGCTCTCGCCCTCGGGGGCGTCGGGGTCGAGCAGGCCCCGCTCGCGGCGGGCGGCCATGGCCATGCCGACGGCGTTGCCGACGCCCTGGCCGAGCGGGCCGGTCGTCGTCTCCACGCCCGGGGTGTGGTTGACCTCCGGGTGGCCGGGGGTCTTCGAGCCCCAGGTGCGCAGCGCCCTCAGGTCGTCGAGCTCGAGGCCGTAGCCGGACAGGTACAGCTGCACGTACAGCGTCAGGCTCGAGTGCCCCATGGACAGCACGAAGCGGTCGCGGGCGACCCAGTTCGGGTCGCTGGGGTCGTGCCGGAGCCACTTGTGGAACAGCAGGTAGGCGGTGGGCGCCATGCTCATCGCGGTGCCCGGGTGGCCGTTGCCGACCTTCTGGACGGCGTCCATGGCCAGCACCCGGGCGGTGTCGATCACGCGGCGGTCGAGGTCGCCGAAGCCGTCCGGCAGCGTCGGGCGCGGCTGGCGGGGGTCGCCGGTCGGCGCGTCGGTGGCGGCCTCGGCCGGGGCCTCGGACCCGGTGCTCCTGGTGCCCGAGCTCGTGGTGTCGCTGGTCATGTCGGACGGTGCTCCTCGAGGTCGGCCGGTCCTGGGCCGTCCGGGCACGGTGTCCCGTGCTCCCGGACGGGCGACGCGGGCGGTGAGTGCGGTGGGGCCCGGTGCCTCCCGGGTCATCGCTGGCCCGGGACGCTCCGTCGTCGGCGATGGCCGTACCCGCTGTCCGCGCGGCGTCAACGTGATCAGACCCTAGTCATCCCGAGCCGCCGGCGGGGTGCCCGAGGGATACAGTGGGCAGCGTTCATCCCCCGGTTCGAAGGGACCCCCGTGCTGTCCTCGTGCCCGGTGGTGCCCTGGCGCCCGTGGGTGCGCGCGGGAGAGGTCGTCAGGTGACGGCGCTCTCCGAGCGCCCGGTCGTCTCCGCCCGCCGCCTGCCCGCCGTGGTGGGCGCCTACGTCGCGCTGACCAAGCCGAAGCTCGTCGAGCTGCTGCTGGTGACGACCCTGCCGGCGATGATGATGGCGGCCGGCGGGTGGCCCTCCTGGCGGCTCGTGGGCGCCACGCTGGTCGGCGGGATGTTCGCCGCGGGGGCGGCCAACGTCGTCAACTGCTGGTACGACCGGGACATCGACCGGCTGATGTCGCGCACCCGCAACCGGCCCATCCCGGCCGGGGTGGTGTCCCCGCGGGCGGCGCTGGTCTTCGGGGCGGTCCTGGCCACGGCGTCGCTGGCGATCCTGTGGTTCGAGACGACGCCGCTGGCCACGGCGCTGGCCGCGGTGGCGATCCTGGCCTACTCCGTCGTCTACACGATGGTGCTCAAGCGCCGGACCCGGCACAACACGGTCTTCGGGGCGTTCCCCGGGGCCGCGCCGGTGCTCATCGGCTGGGCGGCGGTGACCGGCTCGCTCGACTGGCCGGCGCTGGCCTTCTTCGCCGTCGTGTTCTGCTGGCAGATGCCGCACTTCTGGGCGCTGGCCAGCCGATACCGCGAGGACTACGCCCGGGCCGGGGTCCCGATGCTGTCGGTCGTCGCCGGGCCGGCGAGCGTGGGCCGGCAGTCGGTCGTGTGGGCGTGGGCCACGCTGGGGGCGACCCTGCTCATGGGGTCGCTGAGCCCCGTCCTGGGCTGGGCGTTCGCCATCGGCGGCGGACTCCTCGGCGCCTGGTACGTCGCCGAGTCCCACCAGTGGCTCGGCCGCATCCTGGCCGCGGTCCCGGACCGGCCGATGCGGCTGTTCTCGGTGTCGATCACGCACATGACGCTGCTGTCGATCGCGATCGCCGTCGACGTCCTCGTCTAGGTCCCGCACTCCAGGTACCGCGCCCCGACCTGGCCCGCCCGGTGTCGACCTGATGCTGCCTCGGCGGCGGTGAGACCGCGTCAGTCGGACACGCGGCGGTCTCGCGCGCTCAGGCGCGATACCCGGCGACGAGCAGGGGGGCGCTCGCGCCGAGCAGGAACGGCTCGCGCTCGGTGCGCCGCAGCGCCTCCAGCACGCGCGCGGGTCCCGTCGTCGTCGAGCAGCCGGCCGACCTCCTCGGCGAGCTCGTCGGGCCGGTGCAGCCAGGCGGTGGTCGGCGCACCCGTCGGCGAACGGCAGCCGGCGTGCGTCCGCGAGCGCGACCGAGGTCAGCCCGGCGTCGGCGGCTCAGCGAGCGGCGGCCTGGCGGCCCACCTCGGACCGCGGTGCCCGTCCTCACCCTGCAGCGCGAGGTCGGGCACCACGGGGTGGGGCGGGCGCGGTGCGACGGGAGCGGCGGGCGGGGGAGGGGGCCACTGGCCGGCTCAGCGGACGGCGGCGGTGGGGACGGCGGCGGCGTCGAGGGGCTGCTCGCTCGCCGGGCCGCGGACCGACCACGCCAGCCGCGCGGTGTACACGGTCACCAGCACCGCGCCGAGCATGTGCAGCAGCACCAGCAGCACCGGCAGGTGGGTGAAGTACTGCACGAAGCCGACCACGCCCTGCAACAGCTGCACGACCAGCAGGTCGCGCGCGGCCCGGCGCACCCGGCCGGGGGAGTCCATGGCGTGCAGCGCCACCAGCAGCGCGACGGTCAGGCCGACGAGCAGGAAGACGGCGTCGGCGTGCAGCTGGCTGACCGTCTCGGGGTCGAAGCCCATCCGCCCGCCCGAGGGGGCGCCGGTGTCGTCGAGGTCGCCGCTGTGCGGGCCGCTGCCGGTGACGATCGTGCCCAGCACCAGCACCGCGGCGGTCACCGCGGAGATCCCGCCGACCAGCAGCGCGATGGGACGGCGGACCAGCGGCTGGCCGACCCCGGGTTCCCGCGACCGCAGCCACAGCACCGTGGACACCGCGACCAGCACCGACGACAGCAGGAAGTGCGCGGCCACCGTCCACGGGTTCAGGCCGGTCAGCACGGTCACCCCGCCGAGCAGCGCCTGCGCGGGGATGCCCAGGAACGCCACCACGGCGAGCGTGCGCAGGTCGCGGCGGCCGGAGCGGAAGACGGCGACGACGGTGGCGATCGCGACCGCGGCGAGCACGAAGGTGAGCAGCCGGTTGCCGAACTCGATCGCGCCGTGCCCGGCCAGCTCCGGGGTGGCCACGAAGCTCTCGTCGGTGCAGCGCGGCCAGGTGGGGCAGCCCAGCCCCGAGCCGGTGAGCCGGACCGCGCCGCCGGTGACGACGATCGCGCCGTTGGCCACCAGGTTGGCCAGCGCGATCCGGGGGACGAGGGCAGAGGGGACCCGCACGGCCCGATGCTAGCCGCGCGCGGGCGCCGTCCCGGTTCGCTCAGGGCAGATCACAGCGGGGAAGCAGCGGGGCCCGGCCGGGCGCTGCACCCCCTCGGCAGCGGCCGCCGCGCCGCGCCCGGTGACGGTGCCCCATCCCGGGTACGGGCTCCCCGACGGGAGACCTCCGGCGAGCACTTCCCGACCGACCCGACCCTCTGGACGTGAGGCATGACCACCCCCTTCTTCCCCGGCCCCTACGGGAGCCCCTTCGACGACTTCTTCGCCCGCTACCTCGGCGGCGGGCAGGGCGTCCCGCGCCAGCGTGTCGACATCACCCAGTTCCTCAGCCAGCGGGCGCGCGAGCTGGTCAACGCCGCGGCCCACCAGGCGGTGGCCACCGGCAGCGCCGACCTCGACACCGAGCACCTGCTGTGGGCGATGACCGGTGACGAGACCACCCGCGCCTTCCTCTCCCGCACCGGCGCCGACCCCGACCGGCTGCGCAGTGAGCTCGACGGCCAGCCGCTGCGCGGCGAGCCGCGGGACGAGGCGCCGTCCCTGACGCCGGCCGCCAAGCGCGCCCTGCTCGACGCCCACCGGGTGTCGCGCGCCCTGGGCAGCACCTACATCGGCCCCGAGCACCTGCTGTTCGCCCTCGCCGTCAACCCCGACTCCCCGGGCGGCCGGGTGCTGCGCGAGCGCGGCGTCACCCCGGAGGCCCTCCAGCAGGCCGCGACGGGTGCCCCGCAGCCCGGCGGCGGGCGTCCCGGCGGCCCCGGGCAGGGGCAGCAGTCGACCACCCCGACGCTCGACGAGTTCGGCCGCGACCTCACCGAGATGGCCCGCAACGGGCAGATCGACCCGGTGATCGGCCGCGAGTCCGAGATCGAGCAGACCGTCGAGGTCCTCTCGCGGCGCCGGAAGAACAACCCGGTGCTCATCGGCGAGGCCGGCGTCGGCAAGACCGCGATCGTCGAGGGCATCGCCGCCCAGATCGTCGAGGGCGACGTCCCGGAGACGTTGCGCGGTCGCCGGCTGGTCGAGCTCGACCTCACCGGCCTGGTGGCGGGCACCCGCTACCGGGGCGACTTCGAGGAGCGGCTCAAGAAGGTCATGGACGAGATCCGCGAGCACTCCGACGAGGTGATCGTGTTCATCGACGAGCTGCACACCGTCGTCGGCGCGGGCGCCTCGGAGGGCTCCGGCGGTGCGGGCAACATGCTCAAGCCGGCCCTGGCCCGCGGCGAGCTGCACATCATCGGCGCGACGACGCTCGACGAGTACCGGCGGAACATCGAGAAGGACGCGGCGCTGGAGCGCCGGTTCCAGCCGATCCTGGTGACCGAGCCCAGCGTCGAGGACACCGTGCAGATCCTCTGCGGCCTGCGCGACCGCTACGAGGCCCACCACCAGGTGCGCTTCACCGACGACGCCGTCCGGGCCGCCGTGGAGCTCTCCGACCGCTACGTCACAGACCGGCACCTGCCCGACAAGGCCATCGACCTCATCGACCAGGCCGGTGCCCGGGTGCGCCGGCGGGTGAAGACCCCGCCGACCGACCTGCGCGGCCTGGAGCAGGAGGTCGACCGGCTGCAGCGGGAGAAGGACCAGGCGGTCGCCGCGGAGCAGTACGAGCGCGCCGTCGAGCTGCGCGACCAGCTGGCCCAGGCGCAGGCGCGCCTGGAGGAGGCCCGCAGCGGTGGTGGCCAGTCCGGCGTCCCCGAGGTCGGCGTCGAGGACGTCGCCGAGGTGGTGTCGCGGCAGACCGGCATCCCGGTGGCCCAGCTGACGCAGGAGGAGATGGCGCGGCTGCTGCAGCTCGAGGAGCACCTGCACGGGCGGGTGGTCGGCCAGGACGACGCCGTCCGCGTGGTGGCCGAGGCCGTCCGCCGCTCCCGCGTGGGGCTGGGCGACCCCGACCGGCCGATCGGGTCGTTCCTGTTCCTCGGCCCGACCGGCGTCGGCAAGACCGAGCTGGCGCGGGCGCTGGCCACGGCGCTGTTCGGCGACGAGGACCGCATGATCCGGCTGGACATGAGCGAGTTCCAGGAGCGGCACACCGTCAGCCGGCTGGTCGGCTCCCCGCCCGGCTACGTCGGCTACGAGGACGCCGGCCAGCTCACCGAGGCGGTGCGCCGCCGCCCCTACTCGGTGGTGCTGCTCGACGAGATCGAGAAGGCCCACCCCGACGTCTTCAACACCCTGCTGCAGGTGCTCGACGACGGCCGGCTCACCGACTCGCAGGGCCGCACGGTCGACTTCAGGAACACCGTGCTGATCATGACCAGCAACCTCGGCTCCGAGCTGATCCAGGGCCGCAACGCCCCGCTCGGCTTCGGCACCGGGGACGCCGCGGCCGCCGACGCCGGGCTGCGCGACCGGCTGATGCGGCGGCTGCGCGAGTCGTTCCGGCCGGAGTTCCTCAACCGGATCGACGAGATCGTGGTCTTCCAGCAGCTGGAGAGCGACCAGCTGCAGCAGATCACCCGGCTGCTGCTCGACGAGACCCGCCGACGGCTGGCGGCGCAGGGCATCGCGGTGACCTTCACCGACGAGGCGGTCGCCTGGATCGCCGAGCGCGGATTCGAGCCGCAGTTCGGCGCCCGTCCGCTGCGCCGGGCGATCCAGCGGGAGGTCGACAACCCGCTGGCGCGGCTGCTGCTCGACGGGCGGGTCGGCCCCGGCCGGCACGTGGTCGTCGGTGTCCGGGACGGCGCGCTCGACCTGTCCGTCGAGGACGCCGAGCCGGCGGCCGCCGCCCAGGCGTGACCCGGCTCACCAGGCCCTGACCAGCGCGGTCAGGGCCTGGTGGGTTAGGGCGACCTTGCTTGCGGGGTCCCCGAAATAGGTCACAATCGTGTTGTGGAAACCAGCACGGCGCCGGCGGGGACGGGACGGGCCGACGACGTCCGCACCCGCGACCGGGTGACCGCGCTGCTGCTCGAGCACGGCCCGCAGACCGCCAGCGAGCTCGCCGGCCGGCTGGGCGTCAGCCCCGCCGCGGTGCGCCGCCACCTCGACGCGCTCGCCGCCCGCGGCCGCGTGGAGGAGCGGGCGGCGCCGGGCGCGCACCGGGGGCGGGGCCGGCCCGCCCGGCGCTTCCACCTCACCGACGCCGGTCGTTCGGGCTTCGCGCACGCCTACGACGACCTCGCGCTCACCGCGCTGCGCCACGTCGCCGCCTCGGGCGGTCCCGACGCCGTCCGCGCCGTCGCGGAGGCCCAGCTGGCCGGCCTGGAGCGGCGGGCCTCCGACGCCGTGGCCCGGGCCGCCGGGGCGCCGGTCGACCGCGCCCAGGCGCTCGCCGAGGCGCTGACCGCCGAGGGCTACGCTGCGTCGGCCTCCGCGATCGCCAGCGGCGGGCAGCTGTGCCAGCACCACTGCCCGGTGGCGCACGTGGCCGCGGAGTTCCCGCAGCTGTGCGAGGTCGAGACGGCGGTGATCGGCCGGCTGGTGGGGACGCACGTCCAGCGGCTGGCGACCATCGCCCACGGCGACGGCGTGTGCACCACCCACATCCCCGGGCCCGCACGCGCGCGGGCTCACACCGGCGCGGGGAACACACCGGGCCCCGCGCGCCCTGTACCCGGTGAGCGTGCAGCGCGGGTCCCGCGCCCCGCACCGTCCACCACCAGCAGCACCCCCACGAGCGACCGGGAGAGGACGCCCGCATGACCAGCACCCAGCAGCCGGTGACCGGCACGCCGCTGACGCAGGACGAGCAGATCGAGCAGCTCGGCCGCTACCAGTACGGCTGGGCCGACGCCGACGTCGCCGGGTCCTCCGCCCGCCGCGGCCTGGACGAGGACGTCGTCCGGGACATCTCGGCGCGCAAGAACGAGCCCGAGTGGATGCTCGAGCGCCGGCTCAAGGCGCTCAAGCTCTTCGGCCGCAAGCCGATGCCCGACTGGGGGTCGGACCTGTCCGGGATCGACTTCCAGAACATCAAGTACTTCGTGCGCTCGACCGAGGCGCAGGCCACCTCGTGGGACGAGCTGCCCGAGGACATCAAGAACACCTACGACAAGCTGGGCATCCCCGAGGCGGAGAAGCAGCGGCTGATCGCCGGTGTCGCGGCCCAGTACGAGTCCGAGGTCGTCTACCACAAGATCCGCGAGGACCTCGAGGAGCAGGGTGTCGTCTTCCTCGACACCGACACCGCGCTCAAGGAGCACGAGGACCTCTTCCGCGAGTACTTCGGCTCGGTCATCCCGTCCGGCGACAACAAGTTCGCCGCGCTCAACACCGCGGTGTGGTCGGGTGGCTCGTTCATCTACGTGCCGAAGGGCGTGCACGTCGAGATCCCGCTGCAGGCCTACTTCCGGATCAACACCGAGAACATGGGCCAGTTCGAGCGGACGCTGATCATCGTCGACGAGGGCGCCTACGTGCACTACGTCGAGGGCTGCACCGCGCCGATCTACAAGTCGGACTCGCTGCACTCCGCGGTCGTCGAGATCATCGTCAAGAAGAACGCCCGCTGCCGGTACACGACCATCCAGAACTGGTCGAACAACGTCTACAACCTGGTCACCAAGCGGGCCGTCGCCCACGAGGGCGCGACCATGGAGTGGATCGACGGCAACCTCGGCTCCAAGGTCACCATGAAGTACCCGGCGGTCTGGATGACCGGCGAGCACGCCAAGGGCGAGGTGCTCTCCATCGCCTTCGCCGGCGAGGGCCAGCACCAGGACGCCGGCGCCAAGATGGTGCACGCCGCCCCGAACACCTCCTCGACCATCGTGTCGAAGTCGGTGGCCCGCGGCGGGGGCCGCACGTCCTACCGCGGCCTGGTCCAGATCGACGAGGGCGCGTCCGGGTCGAAGTCGACGGTCAAGTGCGACGCGCTGCTGGTCGACACGATCAGCCGGTCGGACACCTACCCCTACGTCGACGTCCGCGAGGACGACGTCGCGATGGGCCACGAGGCGACCGTCTCCCGGGTCAGCGAGGACCAGCTCTTCTACCTGATGAGCCGCGGGCTGTCCGAGGACGAGGCGATGGCGATGGTGGTGCGCGGCTTCGTCGAGCCGATCGCCCGCGAGCTGCCCATGGAGTACGCCCTCGAGCTCAACCGCCTGATCGAGCTGCAGATGGAAGGTGCCGTCGGCTGATGACCGACCCGAACACGACTGGTCTCACCACCGAGTCGGCCGTCCTGGCCGGCGAGCTGTTCGGCGAGGGCGTCGGCGCCCAGGCGGGCCCGCCGGCCGTCCCCGCGGCCGGCACCGGCACCGCCGGGCAGGCCGCCCCGGGCGCCCACTCCCACGGCGGGACGGCGCCCACCGGATCGCCGGCCGAGCGGTTCACCTCGACCGACCCGGACGCCTTCGGCGTGCCCACCGGCCGCGAGGAGACGTGGCGCTTCACCCCGATGCGCCGGATCCGCCCGCTGCTCGACGGCGCCCCGTCCGACGCGCACCTCGCGTGGGATCCCGACCTGCCCGAGGGCGTCGAGCTGACCTCCGTCGACGCCGACGACCCGCTGCTCAAGGGCCTGCCCGAGCCGGTCGACCGGCTGGCCGCGCTCACCCGGCAGCGCAGCGGCGGCGCCGCCGTCGTCCGCGTGGCCGCGGAGGCCCGGCCCGACCGGCCGGTCACGCTGCGGCTGTCGGGCACCGGGTCCGACGAGGTCGTCTGGGGCCAGCTGGTCGTCGAGGTGGGCGCGTTCGCGGAGGCGACCGTCGTCCTCGACCACGCGGGCCTGGCCCGGTACAGCGGCGGCGTCGCCGTCCTCGTGGGCGACGGCGCGCAGGTCACCGTCGTCTCGGTCCAGGACTGGGCGCCCGGTGCGGTGCACGGCGGCCAGTTCGACGCCGTCGTCGGCCGCGACGCCAACTTCCGGCAGGTCGTGGTCACCCTCGGCGGCGACCTCGTGCGGCTGGTCAGCAACGTGCAGTACGCCGGCCCCGGCGGGACCGCCGAGCTGTTCGGCGTCTACTTCTCCGACGAGACCCAGCACCAGGAGCACCGGCTCTGGGTCGACCACGCGGTGCCCAACTGCACCAGCAACGTGCTCTACAAGGGCGCGCTGCAGGGCGAGGGCGCGCGCACGGTGTGGATCGGCGACGTCCGCATCCGCCCGGCGGCCACCGGCACCGACACCTACGAGCTCAACCGCAACCTGGTGCTCACCGACGGCGCCCGCGCCGACTCGGTGCCCAACCTGGAGATCGAGACCGGCGAGATCGTCGGCGCCGGCCACGCCAGCGCCACCGGCCGGTTCGACGACGAGCAGCTGTTCTACCTCTGCTCGCGGGGCATCGACGCCGAGACCGCCCGCCGCCTGGTGGTCCGCGGCTTCTTCGCCGACGTCGTCCAGCACATCGGGGTCGACGAGCTGCAGGACCGCATCATGCGCTCCATCGAGGCGCGCCTGGGGGCCCTGCCGGGCCTCGACGAGCAGCCGGTCGAGGTGGCCTGACCCATGGCCTTCGAGCGGGTCTGCGCCCTCTCCGACGTCCCGGAGAACGGGTCGCTGCGGGTGGAGCTGGCCGACCTCGACGTCGCCGTCGTCCGGTTCGAGGGCGAGGTCTACGCGGTCCAGGACGTCTGCTCGCACGCCGAGGTCCCCCTGTCCGAGGGCGACGTCGAGGAGTTCGACGGCGCCCCCACCATCGAGTGCTGGCTGCACGGGTCCTGCTTCGACCTGCGCACCGGCGAGCCCACCAACCTGCCGGCCACCGAGCCGGTCGACGTCTACCCGGTCCGCGTGGAGGGGGAGGACGTGCTCGTCGACACCGAAGCCGACGGCAGCCTCCCGCTCGCGGCCGGCAACTGAGGAGCGAGAAGAGAAGTGTCGGTTCTGGAGATCCGCGACCTGCACGTCACGGTCGGCGAGGGCGACGACGCCAAGGAGATCCTCAAGGGCGTCGACCTGACCGTCCGGTCGGGCGAGACGCACGCGATCATGGGCCCCAACGGGTCGGGCAAGTCCACGCTGGCCTACTCGATCGCCGGCCACCCGAAGTACACGATCACCGGCGGCACGGTGACCCTCGACGGCGAGGACGTCCTCGCGATGAGCGTCGACGAGCGCGCCCGCGCCGGCCTGTTCCTCGCCATGCAGTACCCGGTCGAGGTCCCCGGCGTCTCGGTGTCGAACTTCCTGCGCACCGCGGCCACCGCGGTCAAGGGCGAGGCGCCGAAGCTGCGCACCTGGGTCAAGGACGTGCGCGACGAGATGACGGCGCTGGAGATGGACCCGGCGTTCGCCGAGCGCAACGTCAACGAGGGCTTCTCCGGCGGTGAGAAGAAGCGCCACGAGATCCTGCAGATGCGGCTGCTCAAGCCGAAGATCGCCGTCCTCGACGAGACCGACTCCGGCCTCGACGTCGACGCGCTGCGGGTCGTCTCCGAGGGCGTCAACCGCACCCGCGAGGAGGGTGACGTCGGCGTCCTGCTGATCACCCACTACACGCGGATCCTGCGCTACATCACGCCGGACTTCGTGCACGTGTTCGTCGGCGGCAAGGTCGTCGACGAGGGCGGCAAGGAGCTCGCCGACAAGCTCGAGGCCGAGGGCTACGCCGCCTACGTCAAGGGCTCGAAGGAGACCGCGAAGGCATGACCTCGACCGTCTCGCGTCCCGCTGCCGGGGCGCAGAAGCAGCCCCTGCCCCTGGATGTCGAGGCGATCCGGGCGGACTTCCCGATCCTGTCGCGCACCGTGCGCGACGGGAAGCGGCTGGTCTACCTCGACTCCGGGGCCACCTCGCAGAAGCCGCGGAGCGTCCTCGACGCCGAGCGCGACTTCTACGAGAACCACAACGCCGCCCCGCACCGCGGCGCGCACCAGCTCGCCGAGGAGGCCACCGGCCTCTACGAGGCGGCGCGGGCGAAGGTCGCCGGGTTCATCGGCGCCGCCGTCGAGGAGGTCGTGTTCACCCGCAACACGACCGACGCGGTCAACACCGTCGCCTACGCGCTGTCCAACGCCGCCACGGCCAAGGAGCCGTCCTTCCGCCGGTACGCCGTCGGCCAGGGCGACGAGATCGTCGTGACCGAGATGGAGCACCACGCCAACCTGGTGCCCTGGCAGCAGCTGTGCGAGCGCACCGGCGCCACGCTGCGGTGGCTGGGCCTCACCGACGACGGCCGGCTCGACCTCACCGACCTCGACACCGTCGTCACCGAGCGCACCAGGCTGGTCGCGGTCACCCAGCAGTCGAACATCCTGGGCACGATCAACCCGCTCGAGCCGATCGTGGCGCGGGCGCGGGAGGTCGGCGCGCTGGTGCTGGTCGACGGCGCGCAGTCGGTGCCGCACCAGCCGGTCGACGTCGCGGCGCTGGGGGCGGACTTCCTCGTGTTCTCCGGCCACAAGATGCTCGGGCCCACCGGCATCGGCGTGCTCTGGGGCCGCTACGACGTGCTCGACGCGCTGCCCCCGTTCCTCACCGGCGGCTCGATGATCGAGGTCGTGCGCATGGAGGGCAGCACCTTCATGCCGCCGCCGCAGCGGTTCGAGGCCGGCGTGCCGATGACGGCGCAGGCCATCGGCCTCGGCGCCGCCGTCGACTACCTGCAGGCGCTGGGCATGGCGAACGTGCAGGCCCACGAGGAGGCGCTCACCGCCTACGCCCTCGGGCAGCTGCAGGCGATCCCCGGCGTCACGGTGATCGGCCCGCCCGACACCGTCGCCCGCGGGGGAGCGGTGTCCTTCACCGTCGAGGGCATCCACCCGCACGACGTCGGCCAGGTCCTCGACGACCTCGGCATCGCCGTCCGGGTCGGCCACCACTGCGCGTGGCCGGTGGTGCGGCGCTACGGCGTCCCGGCCACCACCCGGGCCACCTTCTACGTGCACACCGGCTACGACGACGTCGACGCGCTGGTGGAAGGTGTGCGGGCGGCGCAGCGTTTCTTCGGAGTGACGCCGGAGGAGGCACCCGCCTGATGCAGCTCGAGTCGATGTACCAGGAGATCATCCTGGACCACTACCGCAACCCGCACGGCCGCGGCCTGCGCGACCCGTTCGAGGCCGAGGTCCACCACGTCAACCCGACCTGCGGGGACGAGGTGACCCTGCGGGTGCACCTGGACGGCGACACGATCGCCGACGTGTCCTACGAGGGCATGGGCTGCTCGATCAGCCAGGCGTCGGTCTCGGCGATGTACGACCTCGTGGTCGGCCGCCCGGTCACCGACGCGCTGGCCACCGGCGAGCACTTCATGACGCTCATGCAGTCCAAGGGCGACCCGGCGGTGGCCGAGAAGCTGGAGGACGAGCTCGAGGACGCCGTCGCCTTCGCGGGGGTGTCGAAGTACCCCGCCCGCATCAAGTGCGCGCTGATGAGCTGGATGGCCCTCAAGGACGCCTCCGCCCGCGCGCTGGCCGCCGCACCGACTGGAGGACAGGCATGAGCGAGACCACCGCCGAACCCACCCCGGAGCTCCCGCCGTACAAGTCGGCGCTCATCGAGGACGTCGAGGAGGCCATGCGCGACGTCGTCGACCCCGAGCTGGGCGTCAACGTCGTCGACCTCGGCCTGGTCTACGGCATCGACGTCGCCGACGAGGGGGAGTCGCAGGTCGCCGTCCTGGACATGACGCTGACCTCGGCGGCCTGCCCGCTCACCGACGTCATCGAGGACCAGGCCCGCCAGGCGCTGACCGGCGGCCCCGGCCCCGGACTGGTGGACGACATCCGGATCAACTGGGTCTGGATGCCGCCGTGGGGCCCGGACAAGATCACCGACGACGGCCGCGAGCAGCTGCGCGCCCTCGGTTTCCGGGTCTAGGGCTGCTCGCCGAGCTCCTGGGCCGACTGGCCGCCGGGGACGCCCCGCCGGCCGACGCGAGTGTCACGACGACTGCCCGCGCCCTCCGGGGCGCGGGCAGTCGTCGTCGGGGGCACCGCCTGGCACGTCGTGGCCGCCGACGTCGACCCCGCCCGGGTGGCCCGCTGCGTGGCCCCGTCCCGGTGGCGCTGCCGCTGGGCGCCCGGTTCCTCGCCGCGCTCGCCGACCGGGTGGGCGCCGAGCCCGGCTCGCTGGACGCCGCCCGCGGCCGCGGGCCGGGGACCGCGCTGGTCGCCGCGGCTCCCGGACTGGTGTCCGGGGGCGGGCCGCTGTGGGCGCAGGTGACCCCGGCCGACACCGCCTCGCTGCGGGCGTTCCTCGGCGCCGGCTACCGCCCGGTCTGCGCCGAGGTGCTGTTGGGTCCCTGAGCCGGCGCGCACGTTGTCCGTGGTGCCCCACCGGGTAGGGCGCCAGCGAACCCGCGCGCGTCCGAGGAGCCCCGCATGACCGAGACCTTCCGCCTGGGCCGGATCGCCGGCATCCGGATCGGGGTGAACGCCAGTGTCCTGGTGATCGTGCTGATCATCGCCGCCGGCCTGGCGCTGGGCCGGTTCCCGCTGGTGCTGCCCGGCCGCAGCGGCCTGGCCTACGCCACCGCCGCGCTGGCCGCCGCGGTGGCCTTCCTCGCCTCGCTGCTGGCGCACGAGCTGGCGCACGCGCTGGTGGCCCGGCGCAACGGGGTGGAGGTGGAGGGCATCACCCTGTGGCTGCTCGGCGGGGTGGCCCGGCTGCGCGGGGGTGCGCGGACGCCGGGGGCGGAGTTCCGCATCGCCGGGGTGGGCCCGTTGACCAGCCTCGTCCTGGGCGGCCTGTTCATGGCCGCCGCGCTGCTGGCGCGCGCCGCCGACGCCGGCGGGCTGCCCGTGGCCGTCCTGGACTACCTCGCGGTGATCAACGTGTCGCTGGCCCTGTTCAACCTGGTGCCGGCGGCTCCGCTCGACGGCGGGCGGCTGCTGCGGGCGCTGCTGTGGTGGCGGCGCGGCGACCCGTGGTCCTCGGCGGTGACGGCGTCCCGCGCGGGGCGGTTCTTCGGCTTCGCGCTCATCGCCCTCGGCGCCCTGCAGCTGGTCACCGGCCGGGGGCTGGGCGGGCTGTGGCTGGGTCTGATCGGGCTGTTCCTGGTCAACGCCGCGACCGCCGAGGAGCAGCAGGCGCACGTGTCGGCGCGGCTGGGCGGGCTGCCGGTCGGCCGGGTGATGAGCGGCCCGGTGCTGGTCGCCGACCCCGAGCAGCCGGTCGAGCAGTTCCTGCGCGAGGTGGCGCTGGTGCACCGCTTCAGCACCTACCCGCTGGTCGACCGCGGCGGCGCGCTGGTCGGCCTGGTCACCCTCAACCGGCTGCGGTCGGTGCCGGCGGCCGCCCGGGCGACGACCCGGCTGCGCGACGTCGCCTGCGCGCCGGCCGAGATCCCGACCGCCCGCCCGGACGAGCCGCTGCTGGACCTGCTGGGCCGGATGCAGGGCTGCACCGACGGGCGGGCGGTGGTCCTCGACGGCGGCCGCGTGGTCGGGGTGGTGTCCCCGAGTGACGTCACGCGCACCCTGCAGCTGGCCGACCTGGCCGCCGCCGGCGGTCGTTACCCGTCGGCCGGTGGCGGGGCCGACGTCGCCCCGGTGCCGGAGCCCGGACCGCGCTGAGCGGCCGGGGTCAGCGCATCTCCGACAGCCGCGCACCGAACCCGGCCACCGGGCGCAGCTCGCGGCGGGCGCCGATCCCGAGCAGCGCCGCGCCCACGAGGAGCGCCCCGCCCAGCGGCAGGGGCAGCGCGACGACGGCCAGCCCCGCGCCCAGTACCACCGCGGTGACCGCGCCGGTGAGCAGGGGCGCGCGGACCGCCGTCCGGGCCCCCAGCGCCATGGCGGCCGCGGCCGCCACCAGCACCAGCACGGGGCGCAGCGCGCCGGGCTGCAGCACCGCGGCGACCGTGGACGGCGCCGAGGCGACCACCAGCCCGGGACCCCAGGCCGGCCAGGACGGCCCGTCGAGCAGCCGCGGACCGGCGGCCAGCCAGAGTCCGGCGGCGGCCGGCAGGCTCCACGCCTCGACCGCCGACGCGCCGGTCAGCGCCGCAACGGTCCAGGCCGCGGCCACCAGCTCGGCCGCGCCGGTGCGCCATGCCGCGGCGCCCTCGGGCCCGCCGTCGTCCGGGGTGCGGGTGAGCAGCGCCGCCCAGCCGCAGGTGAGCGCTCCCTGCACCGCCAGGTGCGCGGCGAGGGAGGCCCACGCGGCGTCGACGGCGACCACTGCCAGCGCGGCGGCGGCGCAGACCCCGCCCACCGTGCCGGTGGGGCCGCGGACGTCCGGCGCCATCGCGGGCCGGCCGGCCAGCGTGACCGCGTAGAGCCCGGTGAGCGCCACGGCGGCCGCACCGGTCGTCAGCAGGCCGGCCGGGACGGCGAGCAGCGCGGCCCCGGCCAGGCAGCCGACCGCCGTGGGCAGGGCCGTGGGCCGCTCGTCGCGCTGCAGCACGGCGACCCCGGCCACCGGGAGCGCGGTGAGCAGCAGCAGGACCACGAGCGCCGTCCAGCGGGCGGCCAGCGCGAGCTGGGCGACCGCCAGCAGGACCAGCAGGCTCCCGGCCGCGGTGGCCGCGGGCAGCAGCAGGCCGCGCCGCCACCCGGTCAGCGTGGTCGCGGCGACGCTGACCAGCAGCACGCCGAGCTCGCCGGCCAGCGGCAGCGACACCGGGTCGCCGGTGGACAGCGCCGCCCCGACCGCGCCCCCGGCGACCAGCCCGGCCACCACGGGCACCGCCCGCGGCCGGCCGAGCAGCGGCTCGACCGCCCGGACCAGTCGCACCGGCAGCAGCGCGGCCGCGACGGCCACCGTGAGCCCCGCCGACAGCCAGCGCGCCGGGCCGTCGGCGGTGGCGGCGGTGACCAGCCCGCCCGCGACACCGGCGACCCACCAGGGCCCGGTGGTGACCAGCGCGATGCGGGCGAGCGAGCCCCGCGCGGCCAGCGTGACGCCCAGCCCCGCCAGCGCGACGGTGAGCAGCAGCGCCGTCCGCGGCACCGCGTCGGGGACCAGGGACAGCGAGCGCAGCGCCGCCACCTGCACCGCCGCCCAGGCCGCCACCGGCCAGCTCAGCGGGCGGGGGAACAGGACCCGCAGGCCGACCAGCACCCCCGCCGCGACGAGCGCCGGCAGCGGGCCGCCGTCGAGCGGACGGTCACCGGACGCGGCGCCGGTGAGCGCGAGCGCCGCCGCGGCCGCCGCGCAGGCCTCCTCGGTGCTGCGCAGCCGGGCCCGCGCGGCCAGCGCCGACGCGCAGGCGGCGACCAGCGCCAGCAGCAGGACGCCGATCCGGGCGGCGGCGCCGGCCAGCGACGGTCCGGCCAGTCCGACGGCGACCAGCAGCACGACGCCGACCGCGAGCAGCACCTGCGGCGGGCGCCACCGCGCGGGCAGGGACGGCTCGAGCGGAGCCGGAGCCGCGGCCGGAGCGGGCGGGACGGAGTAGGGCAGCGGCGGCAGCGGCGCGCCGGTCATCGCCGTCCCTCCCCTCGGTGGTGCACGGCCCCAGGTTGGGGCCGCTCAGCGCATCTGCGCCACCCAGGCCACCGCCTCCCGCGCCTGTTGGCGGCGCCGCTCGTAGGTGGCGCCCACGACGAGCAGGAGCAACCCGGCCGTGGCCAGCGTGACCCAGCGCGGCACCAGTGGTGCGTAGGGCGCCAGCCGCCCGAGGACCACGACGACCAGCGCCCCGGCGCCCACGACGAAGGGCGCCTGCCGGTGGGTGAGCGTGCCGGCCACGGTCAGCGCGGCGGCGGCGGCCACGACGCCGACCAGGCGCACCGCCGTCGGCTCGGCGACCACGACCAGCGCCGAGGGCAGCAGCGCGACCGCCGCCGCGGGACCCTCCGCGGCCCAGGACGCGGCACCCACCCGCAGTGCCGGGACGGCCAGCAGCAGCAGGCCCGCGGCCGCGGGCAGCGTGTAGACCTCCGGCGTGCCGATGTCGGCGCCGGCCGCCGCGATCCAGCCGGCGAGCACGAGGTCGGCCACGGCCAGGACCGCGACCGGCTGCCGGCGGGCGACGACGGCGTAGCAGCCGGCGGCCGCGCCCACGACGGCGAGGTCGACGGCCATCTGGCCCCACGCCTCGACGTCGGCGGCGACCAGCCCCGCCACCAGGCCCGCGAGGGTCCCGGCGACCGCGGCGGCGGCCTCCTCCGGGGACCCGGCGCGCAGGGCGGCGACCGCGAAGGACGCCGCGCCGACCAGTGCCAGCAGCAGCGCGGCGGGGACCGGGGCGAGCAGCCCGCCCTCCAGCGCCACCAGCACCGCCAGGCCCGGTGCGGCCAGCGCGGCGCCCGTGGCGGCGGGCCGCACCTCCGGGCGCAGCACCGCGGCGAGCCCCGCCGGGACCGCGGCGGCGAGCACCAGCAGCGCCAGGGGCCCGGACCGCCCGTCGTCGGCGAGCACCGCCGCGCCGGCCCCGGCCAGGACGCCGCCGGCGGCCAGCAGCCCGGTGAGCACCGCGGCGGATGCGCCGGGCGGGGCCGCCGCGGTCAGCAGCACCAGGCCCAGCCCGGCCGAGGCGACCGACCCGCCGACCCCGAGCCCCGACAGCGACCCGGCGAGGGCCGCCGCGGCGATCCCGGCGGCCAGGCCCGACACCACCCGCGGCTCGGGGAGGCGCGCCGCGGTCCGGGGGTCGCGCAGCAGCGCGAGGGCACCGGCCGCGCCGGCGGCGAGGACCGCGGTCGCGGCCCAGGAGTCCGGCGCTGCGCCGTCCCAGGCCAGCGGCACGCCCAGCAGCACGCCGGCCCCGGCGACCAGCGCCGCCGCGACCTGCGCGACCGGCTGCAGCACCGGGCGCAGGAGCAGCAGCGCGAGGACGTCGAGCAGCGCGGTGCCGAGCAGGACCGCGACACCGGCGGCGCCGTCGACGATCCCGGCCGGCAGCAGGAGCCAGCCGGCCGGCTGGGCGGCCATCAGCGCGACCAGCGGCCAGGTGACCGTGCTGCGCGTGGCACGGCCGAGGGCGAGCGCGGCCCCGCCGACGACGACGCAGGACAGCCCGCTCCACAGCCGCACCGGGACCGCATCGGCCCCGGCCAGGCCCAGGGCGTGGGCGGCCCCGAGGTCGACGGCGAGCAGCGCGGCACCGGCGGCGGCCAGCGCCTCCTCGGTGGCCCGCAGCCCGCGCCGGGCGGCGAGGGCCGACGCAGCACAGGCGGCGGCCGTGACCGTGCCCATGACGACGGCCTGGAAGGTCACCCCCAGCCGCGTCCAGGCCACCGCGACGAACGCGATCGACGCGGCCACCACCAGCAGGGCACCGAGCCCGAGGAGCACCTGCTGCGGGCTCAGCCGACGGCGCGGCGCCCGCGGCGGACGGGCGGGCGCCACCGCTCGAGGCGGTGGCGGGGGAGCGGCCGGAGCGTTCACGCGGGCGACGACCGGGACGTGCGCCGGGGCGGGGGGAGCGACCGGCGCGGTCCGGGCGGCCTGGCGCAGCGTGGCCACCAGGGCGTCGCGCTCGCGGACGAACTCGTCGATGGTCGCGCCCAGCCGGGCCACCACCGTCGCGGCCTGCCCGACGGCGGGCAGCCCGCAGGTCGGGCAGGGTGCGGGGCCCGGGGCGGCCGGGGTGCCGCAGACGGGACAGGGCGGTCCCCAGGTCGGCGTGCTCATGGCCGGATGGTGACGCGCGTCGGGCGGCTGCGGAACCGATCTCACCCCGGCTGTGGACACGGCCGGCTGCTGTGGACGTCACCCGGCAATCCGTTCGGGTTCCGGCGGGAATGCGCCTACCCTGGGATCAGTGATCTCGACGACCGGCCTGGAGCTGCGCGCCGGCGCCCGCATCCTCCTGAGCGACGTCAGCCTGCGCGTGCAGGCCGGTGACCGCATCGGGCTGGTCGGGCGCAACGGCGCGGGCAAGACGACCACCCTCACCACCCTCGCCGGCGAGCGTCTCCCGCACGCCGGCACGGTCGAGGTGAGCGGGGAGATCGGCTACCTGCCGCAGGACCCGCGCAGCGGCGACCTCGACACCAGCGCCACCGACCGGGTGCTGTCCGGCCGCGGCCTCGACGTCCTCAAGGCCGACCTGGTCAAGGCGCAGGTGGCCATGGCCGAGCCCGCCGACGACGCCGAGCGCGACCGGGCGGTGCGTCGCTACGGCCGGCTCGAGGACCGGTTCGCCGCCCTCGGCGGGTACGCCGCCGAGAGCGACGCCGCGCGCATCTGCACCGCCCTCGGCCTGCCCGACCGGGTCATGGGCCAGCCGCTGCGCACGCTGTCCGGCGGACAGCGGCGGCGCGTGGAGCTCGCCCGCATCCTGTTCTCCGACGCCGAGACGCTGCTGCTCGACGAGCCCACCAACCACCTCGACGCCGACTCGATCACCTGGCTGAAGGGCTTCCTCGCCGCGCACAAGGGCGGCCTGGTCGTCATCAGCCACGACGTCGAGCTGCTCGACGCCGTCGTCAACAAGGTGTGGCACCTCGACGCCAACCGCGCCGAGGTCGACGTCTACAACCTGGGCTGGAAGGCCTACCTGCAGCAGCGGGAGACCGACGAGCGGCGCCGCCGGCAGGAGCGGGCCAACACCGAGCGCAAGATCGACGCGCTCACCGCCCAGGCGGACAAGATGCGCGCCAAGGCGACCAAGGCCCGGGCGGCGCAGAGCATGGACAAGCGGGCGCAGCGGCTCGCCGCGGGCCTGGAGGCGGTGCGCCAGCAGGACCGCGTGGCCCGGCTGCGGTTCCCCACGCCCGCCTCCTGCGGGCGGACGCCGCTCACCGCGGAGGGGTTGAGCAAGAGCTACGGCTCGCTCGAGGTGTTCACCGACGTCGACCTCGCCGTCGACCGGGGTGCGCGGGTGGTCGTCCTCGGCCTGAACGGGGCGGGCAAGACGACGCTGCTGCGCGTGCTGGCCGGCGCCGAGGTGCCCGACACCGGTGAGGTCCGGCCCGGGCACGGGCTGCGGATCGGCTACTACGCGCAGGAGCACGAGACCCTCGACCACGACCGCTCGCTGCTGGAGAACATGCGGGCGGCCGCCCCGCAGAGCACCGACACCGAGCTGCGGCGGATCCTCGGCGCCTTCCTCTTCTCCGGCGAGGCCGCCGACCAGCGCGCCGGGACGCTGTCGGGCGGTGAGAAGACCCGGCTGGCCATGGCGACGCTGGTCGTCTCCGGCGCCAACGTGCTGCTGCTCGACGAGCCGACCAACAACCTCGACCCGGCCAGCCGCGAGCAGGTCCTCGACGCGCTGCGCACCTACACCGGCGCCATCGTGCTGGTCACCCACGACGAGGGCGCCGTGCGCGCGCTGGACCCCGACAAGGTCATCCTGCTGCCCGACGGCACCGAGGACGCCTGGAGCGAGGACCTCGCCGACCTCGTCGAGCTCGCGTAACGCGGCGCGACCGGCACCGGCGCGGCCGACCGGCCGGTAGGAAGGGCCGGTGGCGAGCTGGGACGACGTGCGGCGCATCGCCCTGGACCTGCCCGGCGCCGTCGAGGACGACAGCGGGCGCACGCGGTCCTGGCGGGTGGGCGCGCGGGCCTTCGCCTGGGAGCGCCTGCTGCGCCGCGGCGAGCGGGAGCTGCTCGGGGACCGCGCGCCCGAGGGGCCGGCGCTCGGGGTGCGCACCGCCGACCCGGACGTGGTCGACGCTCTCGTCGCGGCACGTCCCGGGGTCTACTTCACCGTCGCCGGCTACGGACTCCACCCGATGGTGCTCGTGCACGTCGAGCGGGCCGCCGTCGAGGACCTGGAGGAGGCGATCACCGAGGCCTGGTGGTGCCGTGCCCCGCGCCGGCTGCGGGAGGAGCTGCGCGGCCGCTGACGGCGGTCCGCCGCGCATCCCACCTCCTGAATCCCGCCTCGCCTGGCCGAGGTCGCCCGACTGGGTGATCATCGGTCGGGGAGGCCGCCGTCACGGGGACGTCGGCACCACGCGGACGAGCACCCGGCACGCCGGCTCCGGCCGGCGCGGACGGCGGCGACGGAGGGGAGTCATGGCCGACTCGAGCACGGCGGACCTCGGCAAGGGCAAGCGGATCACCGGCGGGGACCGCACGTCCCTCGCGGACGAGCTCAAGAAGCGCTACGACGGCGGGGAGAGCATCCGCTCGCTCGCGAGCTCCACCAACCGGTCGTACGGCTTCGTGCACCGGCTCCTGTCGGAGTCCGGTGCCACGCTGCGCAGCCGTGGCGGTGCCAACCGGAACAGCAAGAAGACCGCGTGACGGCGGTCGAGACCGACGGCTGGGTCCGCACCAGCCGGGACGGCGTGGTCCTCACCGTCACCCTCGACCGTCCCGACCAGCTCAACGCGCAGACGCCGGCCACCTGGTCGGCGCTGGCGGCGGTGGGGGCCTCGCTCGACGACGACGTCCGCGTCGTCGTCGTGCGGGGCTCGGGCCGCTCGTTCTCGGCGGGGCTGGACCGCAGCCTGTTCAGCGCCGACCCGTCGACGCCCGGTGGGCTCGGTCAGCTGGGCGCGCTGCCGGCCGAACAGGCCCAGGAGCGCATCCGGTCCTACCAGGCCGGGTTCCGGTGGCTGCGCTCGCCGGGGATCGTCTCGGTGGCCGCGGTGCAGGGGCACGCCATCGGTGCCGGTGCGCAGCTGGCGCTGGCCTGCGACCTGCGGGTGCTCACCGAGGACGCGTCGCTGCGGCTGCCGGAGGCGACCCTCGGCCTGGTGCCCGACCTGACGGGGACCAGCACGCTGGCCGAGCTGGTCGGGTACGCGCGGGCGCTGGAGGTGTGCGTCACCGGGCGGCCGGTCGGCGCGGCCGAGGCGCTGTCGTGGGGGCTGGCCAACGCCGTCGTCCCGGCGGCGGAGCTGGACGGGGCGGTCGCGACGCTGGTCGCCGCGCTCACCGCCCCGCCGGTCGGCGCGGTCCGGGAGACCGCGGCGCTGGTCCGCTCCGCCGTCCGCAACGACCCGCAGGCGCAGGACGCCGCCGAGCGCGCCGCCCAGGCGCGCCGGCTCGCCGAGCTGGCCGGGGGCTGAGGGAACCGGAACAGACGGGGACCGGCCGCCGTTCCACCAGCGGCCGGTCCCCGTCCGGCCGGGAGGAGGTCGTGCCATGAGCAGTCCCATGACCTCCATGGCGGCCATGCGGTCGTTCCGCCGCGACCCGTCGGTCACCTCGCGGGAGCTGCCCAAGGGCACGGTGCGCCGCATCCTGGGCATCGCCCGCCCCTACCGGCGGGAGCTGACCTGGTTCCTGCTGCTGGTCATCGGCTCGTCGGTCATCGGGGTGCTCACCCCGCTGCTGGCCGGCGACATCGTCAACCGCATCGCCCGCCTCGACGGCACCGCCGGCGGCGTCGTCCGGATCGCGCTGCTCATCGCCGGGCTCGCCGTCGTCGACGCCGCCATCTCGCTGGCCACGCGCTGGTACTCCGCGCGCATCGGCGAGGGCGTGATCTACGACCTGCGCGCCCGGGTGTTCGAGCACGTGCAGCGGATGCCGGTCGCGTTCTTCACCCGCACGCAGACCGGCGCGCTGGTCAGCCGGCTCAACAACGACGTCGTCGGGGCGCAGCAGGCGTTCACCTCGACGCTGTCCGGCGTCGTCTCCAACGCCATCGGCCTGGTGCTCACCGCCGGCGTCATGTTCTCCCTGTCGTGGCAGATCACCCTGCTGTCGCTGGTGATGGTGCCGCTGTTCGTGCTGCCCGCCCGCCGCATCGGCCGCCGGCTGCAGGAGATCACCCGGGAGTCCTACGGCCTCAACGCGTCGATGAACGCGACGATGACCGAGCGGTTCAACGTGGCCGGCGCGCTGCTGGTCAAGCTGTTCGGCCGCCCCGACGCCGAGGCCGAGAGCTTCCGCGGGCGGGCGGCGCGGGTCCGCGACATCGGCGTCCTGTCGGCGATGTACGGCCGCACCTTCTTCACCGCGCTGACGCTGGTGGCCGCGCTGGCCACCGCACTGGTCTACGGCCTGGGCGGGTGGCTGGCCTTCGCCGGGTCGCTGTCGCCGGGCGACGTCGTCGCGCTCGCCCTGCTGCTGTCGCGGCTCTACGGCCCGCTGACCGCGCTGTCCAACGTGCGGGTCGACGTCATGAGCGCGATGGTCAGCTTCGACCGGGTGTTCGAGGTGCTCGACCTGCCGCCGATGATCGCCGAGGCGCCCGACGCGGTGCCCGTGCCCGCCGACGACCGGTCGATCGAGTTCGACGCGGTCTCCTTCAGCTACCCGGCCGCCTCCGACGTCTCGCTGGCCTCCCTGGAGGACGTGTCGCTGCCCGAGCACGGCGGGCCGACGGCGGTGCTGCACGACGTCTCGTTCCGCGTCGAGCCCGGTCAGATGGTGGCCCTCGTCGGGCACTCCGGTGCGGGCAAGTCCACCGTGGTCAACCTCGTGCCGCGGCTCTACGACGTGACCGCCGGGACGGTGCGGGTCGGCGGGCTCGACGTCCGGCGGGCCACGCTGGCCTCCCTGCGCGACGCGATCGGCGTCGTCAGCCAGGACGCGCACCTGTTCCACGACACCATCCGCGCCAACCTCCTCTACGCCCGGCCCGACGCCACCGAGGAGGAGCTGTGGTCGGCGCTGACCGGCGCGCGGATCGCGGCCCTGGTCGCCTCGCTGCCCGACGGGCTGGACACGGTGGTCGGGGACCGCGGCTACCGGCTCTCCGGCGGGGAGAAGCAGCGCCTGGCCATCGCGCGGGTGCTGCTCAAGGCGCCGGGGATCGTCATCCTCGACGAGGCGACCGCGCACCTCGACAGCGAGTCGGAGGTGGCGGTGCAGCACGCGCTGGACACCGCGCTGGCCGGCCGGACGTCGCTGGTGATCGCGCACCGGCTGTCGACCATCCGCAGCGCGGACCGGATCCTCGTCGTCGACGACGGTCGCATCGTGGAGTCGGGCACTCACGATGAGTTGCTGGCGCTCGGAGGGCGGTACGCCGACCTCTACCGGACGCAGTTCGCCGACGGCGAGCGTCGGACGGTCGACGCGGCGTAGCAACTAGCGTTCCTCCTGCCCCAGCTGCACCAGGAGGAGCTCCGTGACGTCCGCCCACCCGTACGACGCCCAGATCCGCTCGCTGTACACCTCCTTCGTCGACGGGTGGAACCGGCGCAGCGGAGCGGCGGTCGCCGCGGTGTTCGCCGATGACGGCGACATGGTCGGGTACGACGGCACCACGGTCAGCGGGCGGCTGTCGATCGCGTCGGACCTGCGGCGGGTGTTCGGCAGCCACCCCACGGCCACCTACGTCGGCATCGTCCGCTCGGTGCGCGCGATGGCCGACGGCGTGGCGGTGCTGCACGCGCACGCCGGGATGATCCCGCCGGGTGAGGACGACGTGGACCCGGGCCTGCACAGCATCCACACGCTGGTGGCGGTCGACGAGGGCGGCGGCCGGTGGAAGACGACGCTGTTCCAGGCGACCCCGGCCGCGTGGCTGGGCCGTCGCGACGCCCGGGACGCGCTGACGGCGGAGCTGCGCGGGTTGCTGGCCACCGCCCGGTGAGCGTGCTGGTCCGTGCCGCGGACCTGCTCGCCGGGCCCCGGCCGGTGCTGCTCGACGTCCGCTGGGCGCTCGGCGACGACCGCGGGCGCGAGCGGTACCTCGCCGGCCACCTGCCGGGCGCGGTCTTCGCCGACCTCGACACCGAGCTGGCCGCGCCGCCGTCGGCCGAGGAGGGCCGGCACCCGCTGCCGTCGGTGGCGGACCTGCAGGCCGCGGCCCGGCGGTGGGGGATCCGCACCGGCGACGAGGTGGTCGCCTACGACGCCACCGGCGGGCTGGCCGCCGCGCGGGCCTGGTGGCTGCTGCGCTGGGGCGGGCTCGCCGACGTCCGGCTGCTCGACGGCGGCCTGGACGCCTGGGTGGCCGCGGGCGGGGCGCTCGAGACCGGCGACGTCGTCCCGGAACCCGGCGACGTGGTGCTGACCGGGGGCGGGATGCCCACGCTCACCGCCGACGAGGCCGCGGCGCTGCCGGCCGGCGGCGGGGTGCTGCTCGACGCCCGCGCGGGGGAGCGCTACCGCGGCGAGGTCGAGCCCGTGGACCCGCAGGCCGGCCACGTGCCCGGTGCGGTGAGCGCGCCGACGACGGGGAACCTGGCGCCCGACGGCACGTTCCGCACCGACCTGGCCGGCCGGTTCGCCGCGCTGGGCGTGCGCCCGGGGACGACGGTCGGCGTCTACTGCGGGTCGGGGGTGACCGCCGCGCACGAGGTGGCCGCGCTGGCGCAGGCCGGGATCGAGGCGGCGCTGTGGCCGGGCTCGTGGTCGCAGTGGTCGAACGACCCGTCGCGCCCGGTGGCGACGGGGCCGGATCCGGCCTGAGGACCCGCCGGCGCTGGCATGCTGCCGCCGTGCAGCCCGTCACCGCCCGCCCCACGGGGCCGCTCGTCGTCGCCGTCCTCGCCGGGCTCGCCCACCTGGCCGTCGGGTGGTTCTACCTCGCCGGCGGTCTGGTGGTCCCCGGCGCCGTCCTGGTCCCGCTCTGGCTGCTGTGGCTGGCGCTCGCCGTCTGGCTGGTCCGCCTGGCGGCCCGACGCTCGTGGTGGACGCCGGTGGTCCCCGTGGTCGCCGCGGCCGTGTTCGTGCTGGTGCTGGTCGTGGGTGAGCGGGTGCTCGGCTGGCAGGCCTGACCAGGTGCCTCTGTCGCGCTGATGGCTGTCGAGGGCGGCGTCGTAGCGGTCGAGCAGGACGGCGGCGATGCGCTCGTCGGGCAGCAGGGGAGCGGTGACCAGGTCGGCGCCGGCCTCGGCGAGCTTGCCGTGGAAGTGGCCGGGCGCGAGCAGGTAGGAGGCGACGACCACCCGCTCGGCACCGCCCCTGCGAGCGGCCGCGACCGCGTCGGCCACCGGCGGCTGGGCGGCCGAGCCGTACCCGGTGGTCACCGGCCCGGCCCAGGAGCGCTGCAGCAGGTCGGCGGTGTCCTCGACGTCGGCCACCGACCGCGGGTCGCTCGACCCGGCGGCGGCGAGGACCACGGCGGTCAGCGGGTCGCGCGGGTCGGCGCCGGCCTCGACGAGCCGGTCGAGCAGCACCGCGGCCAGCCTGGGGTCGGGACCCAGCGGCCGGGCCGCGACGGCGGTGTCGTGCGCGGCGACGGCGCCGGCGATGTCGACGTGCACGTGGTATCCGCCCGACAGCAGCAGCGGCACGACGACGGCCGGCTGCCCGGATCCGGCGAGCCCGGCCACGACGTCGACCACCGTGGGCGGCTGCACGTCGACGAAGGCCGCCGTCGTCACCAGGCCCGGCCGCAGCCGGCGCGCGGCCAGTGCCAGCTCGGCGACCAGCCGCCGCCCGGTGGGGTTGCGCGTTCCGTGCGCGCAGGCGACGAGGACCGGGCAGGAGCTCATGGGGTGCGGAGCACGCCGCCGTCGACGGCGACCATGGTGCCGGTGACGTAGGAGGCGACGGGGGAGAGCAGGAAGGCGGCCACCCGGCCGAACTCCTCGGGCCGGCCCACCCGGCGCAACGGGATGCCGGCCTCGGTCTGCGCCCGCATGCGCTCGGGATCGCCGGAGGCGGCCTCGATCTCGGTGATCCGGTCGGTGGCGATCGTGCCGGGCATCAATCCCAGCACCCGGATCCCGCGAGGACCGAGCTCGTCGGCCAGCGCCTTGGCCGTCATCGCCAGGCCCGGCCGCAGGCCGTTGGAGATCGCCAGGTGCCCGATCGGCTGGCGCGCCGAGGTCGACAGCACGAAGCCGATCGCCGCGCCCTCGCCAAGGTGCGGCTCCAACGCCCGGACCAGCCGCAGCGGGCCGAGCAGCACGCTGTCGACGGCGTCACGCCAGGCGTCCTCCGGCGTCTGCAGCACGGTGCCCTGCGCCGGCCCGCCCACCGACACCAGGACGCCGTCGACCCGACCGAGCACCTCGAGCGCGCGGGAGGCCAGCAGGTCGGCGGCGTCCGGGTCGGCGAGGTCGGCCGCCACCCCGGAGGCGCCGTCCCCCAGCTCGGCGACGGCGGCCTCCACCGAGGACGCGGACCGGGAGCTGACGAGGACGCGCGCCCCGTCGGCGACGAGGGCCCGGGCGGTCGCGAGGCCCAGTCCCCGGCTCGCGCCGGTGAGCAGGTACCCGCGACCGCCCAGGCCCAGGTCCATCAGGCGGCCGAGCCGCGCAGCGACCGCAGGACGTACTGCATGATCCCGCCGTTGCGGTAGTAGTTCGCCTCGCCGGGGGTGTCGATGCGGACGCGGGCGTCGAACTCGGTCGTCCGACCGTCCGATGCCTCGGCCTTCACCTTCACCGTCCGCGGGGTCTCGCCGTCGTTGAGGGCGGTGATCCCGGTGATGGTGAACTCCTCGTCGCCGGTCAGGCCGAGGGACTCGCGGTTCTCGCCCTCGGGGAACTGCAGCGGCAACACGCCCATGCCGATGAGGTTGGAGCGGTGGATCCGCTCGTAGCTCTCGGCGATGACCGCCTTGACGCCGAGCAGCGCCGTCCCCTTGGCCGCCCAGTCGCGCGACGAGCCCGAGCCGTACTCCTTGCCGGCCAGCACCACCAGCGGGACGCCGGCCTGCTGGTAGGCCTGCGAGGCCTCGTAGATGCTCGTCGTCTCGCCGGTGATGTGGTTCTTGGTGACGCCGCCCTCGGTGCCGGGCACCAGCTGGTTGCGCAGCCGGATGTTGGCGAAGGTGCCGCGGATCATGACCTCGTGGTTCCCGCGGCGGGAGCCGTAGGAGTTGAAGTCGCGGCGCTCGACGCCGTGCTCGCGCAGGTACCGCCCTGCCGGGCTGTCGGCCTTGATCGAGCCGGCCGGCGAGATGTGGTCGGTGGTCACCGAGTCGCCGAGCACCGCCAGCGTCCGCGCGCCGGTGATGTCCTGCACCGGGGCCGGCTGGTCCTGCATGCCCTCGAAGTACGGGGGCTTGCGGACGTAGGTGCTCTCGGCGTCCCACGAGAAGGTGTCACCGGTGGGCGTGGGCAGGTTCTGCCACTGCTCGGTGCCGGCGAAGACGTCCTCGTAGCTGCGGCCGAACTGCTCGGCCGAGACCGCCTCGTCGATGACCCGCTGCACCTCGGCCGGCGAGGGCCAGATGTCGCGCAGGTACACGTCCTGCCCGTCCTTGCCCTTGCCCAGCGGCTCGGTGGTGATGTCGACGTCCATCGACCCGGCCAGTGCGTAGGCGATGACCAGCGGCGGGCTGGCCAGGTAGTTCATCTTGACGTCGGGGTTGATCCGGCCCTCGAAGTTCCGGTTGCCCGACAGCACCGAGACGACGGCGAGGTCGGCCTCGTTGACCGCGGCCGACACCGGCTCCGGCAGCGGGCCGGAGTTGCCGATGCAGGTGGTGCAGCCGTAGCCGACCAGGAAGAAGCCGAGCTTCTCGAGGTACGGGGTGAGGCCGGACTTCTCGTAGTAGTCGGTGACCACCTTCGAGCCCGGCGCCAGCGTCGTCTTGACCCAGGGCTTGGTCTCCAGGCCCGCCTCGACGGCCTTCTTCGCCAGCAGCGCCGCCCCGAGCATCACCTGCGGGTTGGAGGTGTTGGTGCAGGAGGTGATCGCGGCGATCACGACGTGGCCGTGGTCGACGAAGGTCTCCGTGCCGTCCTCGAGCACCACGCGGGTGGGCTTGGAGGCGCGGTCGGCCACCGGGCCGGTGACGACGTGGTGCGGCTTGCCGGCGTCGCCGTTGTCGTGCGCGAACGGGCTGGCCGGGTCCGAGGCCGGGAAGGTCTCCTCGACCGACTCGTCGACGTTGGAGCCGGCGTCGCGGGGCGCGTCGTCGTCGTCCTCCTGCATCTCGTCGACCGGCGCGTAGGTCGGCAGCGCCTCGCGGAAGGAGGCCTTGGCGTCGGTGAGCGCGACCCGGTCCTGCGGCCGCTTCGGGCCGGCGATCGAGGGGACGACCGTGGACAGGTCCAGCTCGAGGTACTCCGAGAAGGCGGGCTCACGCGACGGGTCGTGCCAGAGGCCCTGCTCCTTGGCGTAGGCCTCGACCAGCGCCACCTGCGCGGCCGGGCGTCCGGTCAGCTCCAGGTAGGTGATGGTCTCCTCGTCGATGGGGAACATCGCCGCGGTCGAGCCGAACTCCGGGCTCATGTTGCCGATCGTGGCGCGGTTGGCCAGCGGGACCGCGGAGACGCCCTCGCCGTAGAACTCGACGAACTTCCCGACGACGCCGTGCTGGCGCAGCATCTCGGTGATCGTGAGGACCAGGTCGGTGGCGGTGGAGCCCTCGGGCAGCTCGCCGGTGAGCTTGAAGCCGACCACGCGCGGGATGAGCATCGACACCGGCTGGCCGAGCATCGCGGCCTCGGCCTCGATGCCGCCGACGCCCCAGCCGAGCACGCCCAGGCCGTTGACCATCGTGGTGTGCGAGTCGGTACCCACGCAGGTGTCGGGGTAGGCGACGACGCGGTCGCCCTCCTGGCGCGGGAACACCACGCGGGCCAGGTGCTCGATGTTGACCTGGTGGACGATGCCCATGCCCGGGGGGACGACCTTGAAGTCGTCGAAGGCGCCCTGGCCCCAGCGCAGGAACTGGTAGCGCTCGCCGTTGCGCTGGTACTCGATCTCGACGTTGCGCTCGAACGAGTCCGGGGTGCCGAAGACGTCGGCGATGACCGAGTGGTCGATGACCAGCTCGGCCGGCGCCAGCGGGTTGATCTTGTTCGGGTCGCCGCCGAGCTCCGCCATGGCCTCGCGCATGGTGGCGAGGTCGACGATGCAGGGGACGCCGGTGAAGTCCTGCATGACGACGCGGGCCGGGGTGAACTGGATCTCCTGGTCGGGCTCGGCCGAGGGGTCCCAGTTCGCCAGCGCCCGGATGTGGTCGGCGGTGATGTCCGCGCCGTCCTCGGTGCGCAGCAGGTTCTCGAGCAGGACCTTCAGGCTGAAGGGGAGCCGGTCTGCGCCCTCGACCGCGTCGAGCCGGTAGATGTCGTAGTCGGTGCCGTCGACGCTGAGCGTCGACCGGGCCCCGAAGCTGTCCTTGCTGGCTGCCACTGCTTGCGCCTCACCCTCGCGTGTCCATCGGGCTTGAATGCCACCCTCCATCATCCCAGCCCGGCCCGACGAGCCGCTGGCCAGGCGACCCTTTCCTCCCCCCGGTGAGCTGCGTCGCACGACGCCGGTGGCCCGTGCACTTCCGCGGACGTGCACGAGGAGAGGACGGACCTACGGTGGACGGCGTGACCGGCGCCGTGCCCGACCCGCTCCCGGACTGGCTGGCCGGCGCCCGCCGGATCACGGTGCTGACCGGTGCGGGCGTCTCCACCGACAGCGGCATCCCCGACTACCGCGGGCCGCAGGGCGTGTGGACCCGCGACCCCGACGCCGAGAAGCTCGTGACGCTGTCCTACTACGTGTCCGACCCCGAGATCCGGCGCAAGGCGTGGCGCATGCGGGCGGGGATGCGCGCCGCCGACGTCGCCCCGAACGCCGGGCACCGCGCGCTGGCCGACCTCGGCCGCCGGGGCCGGCTGCGCGCGCTGCTCACCCAGAACGTCGACGGGCTGCACCAGGCGGCGGGCACCGCACCGGCCCGGGTCCTCGAGCTGCACGGCACGGTGCACGCCGTCGAGTGCCTGTCCTGCGGCGACCGCACGTCGATGGACGACGCCCTGGCCCGGCTCGACGCCGGCGAGCCCGACCCCGCGTGCCTGGTCTGCGGCGGCATCCTCAAGTCGGCGACGGTCAGCTTCGGGCAGGCCCTCGACCAGCGGGTCCTCGACGCCGCGGTGCAGGCGGCCGCCGACTGCGACGTCTTCCTCGCCGTCGGCACCTCGCTGGTGGTGTACCCGGTCGCCGGGCTGGTGGAGGTCGCCGCGGCGCACGGGGCCCGCGTCGTCATCGTCAACGCCGAGCCCACGCCCTACGACGGGCTGGCCGACCTCGTCGTCCGGGAGCCCATCTCGACGGCGCTGCCACGGTTGCTGGGGACGGCGTGACCCGCGCGGAGCTCGAGGCCCGCTACCGCGAGCTCGTGCTGCGCGAGCTGCCGCGGCGGGCCCGCGAGGGCCGCTGGGTGGTCAGGAACGACCACTGCTTCGGCCGCATCGTGCTCGACCACGCCGTGGCGGGGCGCTGGTACGACGTGCTCGACCGCCGCCGCTCGCCCGCGTTCGCGCAGCTGTCCGACGAGCAGCTCGCCGGCGCCGTCGCGCTGGCCGAGCGGGTGCTCACCGAGGGCGACCGGCTGCTGTGCGAGCTCGATGCGCAGAGCCTGGCCTGGCGCGGCAAGCCGCCGAAGCGGTGACCCTCCTCGTCGTCCACCTCGCGCTGACGGCGGCCTACGCCGGCTTCCAGTGGACCGTGCGCGCGCTGGTCTACCCGCAGTTCGCGCGGGTGCCGCCGGAGGCGTTCCCCGCGTACGAGCGGGCACACCAGCGGCTGATCGCGTGGGTCGTCGGGCCGCTGTTCGCCGGCCAGGCCGTCACCACGCTGTGGCTGCTGGCCGCCCGACCGGCCGGGACGCCGCTGCTGCCGGTGCTCGCGAGCGGCGGCTGCCTCGCGCTGGTGCTCGCGGTGACGGCGCTGGTGGCCGTCCCGCTGCACCGGCAGCTGGCCGCCGGGTGGGACGCCGGGGTGCACCGCCGGCTCTGCCACGCCGACACCGTCCGGGCGGTCGCGGCGACGGCCGGCACGGTCGCCGCCGCGTGGGCGGTGCTGGCCACGGACGGCTGACCTCCGTCCTCCCTCACCGCAGCGCGTCCTCCCTCACCGCCCACCGTGCGGGAGGACGCTGCACGATCAGGTCACCTGATCGTCGCGGAGGCGGCTAGCGTGACGGCGACCACGTCGAGCGGCTGACCGGCCCGCGGTCGGCCCTGGCACCCCGGGAGATCGCATGCGCGTGCCCCTCACCACCCGCGACTTCCTCGACCGCGCCGAGCTGGTCTACGGCGACCGCGTCGGCGTCGTGGACGAGCCGAGCCAGCCCGCGCCGTCGCTGGGTGAGGTGACCTGGCGCGAGTTCGCCCGCCGCGGCCGCGCGCTCCAGGCCGGTCTCGACGCGCTCGGCGTGGGGGAGGGCGAGCGGGTGGCGATCGTCAGCCACAACGCCGCCCGGCTGCTGGAGGTGCTGCTGGCCGTCCCGTCGTCGGGCCGGGTGGCGGTGCCGATCAACTTCCGGCTCAACCCGGAGGAGGTCTCCTACATCGTCGGGCACTGCGGCGCCCGCGTGCTGCTCGTCGACCCGGAGCTGGAGACCTCGCTCAAGGGCGTGCAGGCAGAGCACCGGTTCGGCACCGGCGAGGAGTACGAGCAGCTGCTGGCCTTCGGCGCCGAGCCCCGGCCCTGGTCGGAGCCCGACGAGGACGCCACCGCCACCATCAACTACACCAGCGGCACCACCGCGCGGCCCAAGGGCGTGCAGATGACCCACCGCAACATCTGGGTCAACGCGGTCACCTTCGGCATGCACATGCAGGTCAGCGACCGCGACGTCTACCTGCACACACTGCCGATGTTCCACTGCAACGGCTGGGGGCTGCCGTACACGATGGCCGGCGTCGGCGCCCGCCAGGTGGTGCTGCGCAAGGTCGACGGCGCGGAGATCCTGCGCCGCGTCGAGCAGCACGGCGTCACGATGATGTCCGGCGCGCCCGCCGTCTGGAACGCCGTCCTCGACGCCGCCGCCGAGTGGGACGGAGAGGTGCCCGGCCGCGACCGGGTGCGGATCGTCGTCGCCGGTGCGCCGCCGCCCTCGCGCACCGTCGCCCGCGTCGAGGCCGAGCTCGGCTGGGAGTTCAACCAGATCTACGGCCTCACCGAGACCGCCCCGCTGCTGACCATCAACCGGCCGCGCGCGGAGTTCGACGACCTCGACCCCGAGGAGCGCGCCAAGCGGCTGTCACGGGCCGGCGTCCCGGCGCTGGGCACCCGGCTGCGGGTCAGCGAGTCCGGTGAGGTGCTCGCCCAGGGCAACACCGTGCTGGCCGGCTACTGGGACAACCCCGACGCCTCCGCCGAGGCGCTCGAGGGCGGCTGGTTCCACACCGGCGACGGCGGCAGCATCGACGACGGCGGCTACCTGACCATCTCCGACCGCAAGAAGGACGTGATCATCACCGGCGGCGAGAACGTCTCCTCCATCGAGGTGGAGGACGCCGTGTTCAGCCACCCCGCCGTCGCCGAGGTCGCCGTGATCGGCATCCCCGACGACAAGTGGGGCGAGCTGGTGACCGCGATCGTCGTCGTGGCCGAGGGGGAGACCGTCACCGCGGAGGAGATCATCGCCCACTGCCGCTCGCGGCTGGCCGGGTACAAGACGCCCAAGCGAGTGGAGTTCCGCGACGCGCTGGCCCGCACGGCCACCGGCAAGATCCAGAAGTTCAAGCTGCGCGCGCCCTTCTGGCAGTCGAGCGAACGCCAGGTGAACTGAACCCGCCGCCCCTCCCGGCCGGGAGGGGCCCGACCCCACCCTTCGGGGGGAGACGCTCTCAACCGGGCCACCCGGCCGGTCGATCTCCGTGCGGGTGGCACCCGGACGGGTGCCCGGAGAGCACGCGCCCGGCCCGCACGCCGGCGCACCGGGAGGGGTCGGCACGTGGGTACGGGTACGCGCACGCGACATCACCGCTGGGCGCTGCGCGCCGCCGGGACCGCCGTGGCCGGTCTGCTGGCCGTCGGGCTGACCCCCGGCACCGCCGCCGCGGCGCCCACGGACGAGGAGATCGCCGCCGCCGAGGCCGCGCGGGACGCCGCCTCGGCGCAGGTGGGCGTGCTCAGCGCGCAGCTCGCCGAGGCCGAGGCCGCCGCCGCGCAGGCGCACCAGAACGCGCAGATCGCGCTGCAGGACTACGAGGAGACGCAGGCCGCCTACGAGGCCGCGCGCGCCGCCGCCGACGAGGCCGCGGCCGCCGCCGAGCGGGCCGACGCCGAGGTCGCCACCGGGCGCGCCCAGGTCGCCGCCTACGCCCGCGACACCTACATCCAGGGCAGCACCGCGCCCGGCGCGGCCGCCCTGCTGTCCTCCGGCGGCCCCGCGCAGCTCATCGAGCGGGCCGCGCTGCTCGAGGCGGCCGGCACCCACCGCGTCGACGTCGTCGGCGAGCTCGTCGTCCTGCAGGAGCAGGCCGCCGTCGCCCAGCAGGAGGCGCACACCGCGTCGGAGCAGGCCGAGGCGCTGCAGGCCGAGGCCGCCGTGATCCTCGAGGGTGCCCAGGCCCAGGAGCTCTCCGCCCGCGAGCAGACCGCCGCGCTCGCCGGGCAGCGTGACGCCCTGGCCGCCCAGGCCGCGGCGGCCGGCCAGGAGGTCACCGAGCTCCAGCAGGAGCAGGACGCCGCCGAGGCCGCGGCCGCCGCGGCCGCCGCCGCGGCTGCGCGCGCCGCGGCCAGCGCGACCCCCGCCCCGACCCGCCCGGCCCCGCCCGCTCCGCAGGCCGCCCCGTCGACGCGCCCGTCCCCGGCTCCGGCCCCGGCTCCGGCTCCCGCTCCCGCACCCGCTCCCGCTCCGGCTCCCGCACCCGCTCCGGCTCCGGCTCCGTCTGGCTCGTCCTCGTCGGGTTCCTCGTCGGGCTCGTCCTCCGGGGGTGCGGCGGGCACGCCGACGCCGCCGTCGTCGACCGTCGCCGGCGCCCCGTCGGCCTCGGCGGTGCAGCGGGCGATCGACGCGGCGATGTCCCAGCGCGGCCTGCCCTACAGCTGGGGCGGCGGCGGCGCGAACGGCCCGAGCTACGGCATCCCGCCGGACACCGGCATCCACGGCTTCGACTGCTCCGGGCTGACGGAGTACGCCTACGCGCGGGCCGGCATCCGGATCGGCGGCACCAGCCGCGACCAGTGGTGGAACAACCGCGGCAAGACCGTCGCGCGCGGCGACCTGCGCCCCGGCGACCTGGTCTTCTGGGGCTCGGGGAGCTCCTACACCTCGATCTACCACGTGGCGCTCTACATCGGCGACGGCAAGGTGGTCCACGCCCCGCAGAGCGGCGACGTGGTCAAGGTGGCGCCGATGTGGTTCGGCAGCACGTACTTCGGGGCGGTCCGCCCGACGGCGTGACGAAGGACCTCCGTGCCCCCACCCCGCCCGTGGCGGGACCCTGCGGGGAGGCCGGGAGGACGCACTGCCGGGCGCGGACACCGGCTGGGCATGGGGCGTCGGGCAGCCACGGGGGGAGCTGCCCGACGCGTCGCCAACGCTAGCAGCCGTTGGACCCCCGGGGCAGGGGGACGCACCCCCCGGTACGGCGCGTCCGCCCGGCGTGTCCCGCCGACGGGCCGGGCGGCGCGGCGCCGCGCAGGACCGGACGGACACCCAGGTCCGGGTGGGACACTGACCCCGGGACGGGCGGAAGGCCCCGTCACCGGCCCCCCGGGAGCCCCGATCCGGACCGGGAGGCCGCGGACCGGCATCCGAGGAGCCCCGTGACCACCGCCGCCAGCACCCCTCTCGACAAGCCCGCCGGCGCCACCGCCGCGGCCGCCGGTGCCCCGGTGCCGCCGTCGGCCGACGCCGCCCGGCTGGAACGGGCGCTGTTCGAGATCAAGCGGGTCATCGTCGGCCAGGACCGCCTGGTCGAGCGGATGCTGGTCGCGCTGCTCGCCCGCGGGCACGTGCTCCTCGAGGGCGTCCCCGGCGTGGCCAAGACCCTCGCCGTCGAGACGCTGGCCACCGTCGTCGGCGGGCGCTTCGCCCGGCTGCAGTTCACCCCCGACCTCGTGCCCGCCGACATCCTGGGCACCCGCATCTACAAGGCCGGGCAGGACGCCTTCGACACCGAGCTCGGCCCGGTGTTCGCCAACTTCGTGCTCACCGACGAGATCAACCGCGCGCCGGCCAAGGTCCAGTCGGCGCTGCTCGAGGTCATGGCCGAGCGGCAGGTCTCCATCGGCGGCGTCACCCACCCGCTGCCCGACCCGTTCCTCGTGCTGGCCACCCAGAACCCGATCGAGTCCGAGGGCGTCTACCCCCTGCCCGAGGCGCAGCGCGACCGCTTCCTCATGAAGGTGCTCGTCGACTACCCGAGCCCGGAGGAGGAGCGCGAGATCATCTACCGGATGGGCTCGACCCCGCCGGTGCCGGAGACCGTCCTCGGCCCGGAGGACCTGCGCCGCATGCAGCGCGCGGCCTCCCAGGTCTTCGTGCACCACGCGCTGGTCGACTACGTCGTCCGGCTCGTCGTGGCCACCCGCCAGCCGCGCGAGCACGGCATGGACGACGTCGCCTCGTGGGTGTCCTACGGCGCCAGCCCGCGCGCCTCGCTGGGCCTGATCGCGGCCGGCCGGGCGCTGGCGCTGGTCCGCGGTCGCGACTACGTGCTGCCGCAGGACGTGCTCGACGTGACCGCCGACGTGCTGCGCCACCGGCTGGTGCTGTCCTACGACGCGCTGGCCGACGGCGTCCCGCCGGACCACGTGGTGAAGCGGATCCTGCAGACCGTGCCGCTGCCGCAGGTGACCCCCCGCCAGCGGGCCGGCGGCTACGGCCCCGCCGCGCCGGGCGGTCCGGCCGTGCCGCCGCCCGGGGCGCCGTTCGGCCCGCCGCAGGGCATGCCCCCGTACGGCCCGCCCGGCTTCGCACCCGGCGGCCCCGGCCAGCCCGGCGCCGTCCCGGCCGGCCCGGCGCAGAACGGGTCGGTGCCGCCGGGCGGCCAGCCCGGTGCCGGCGTGCCCGGCGGCAACGGGCACGTCCCCGGCGCCCCGCAGGCGTGATCGGACGTCGCAGCCGCGCGCGGGGCGGGGAGGAGCCCGCCCCGCCCGGCGCCGTGGGGACGGCGACGGCGCCCGGGCCCGCGGGCACCCCGGGCTCGGGGATCGACCCGCGGGACGGCGACGGCTCGCCCCCGCACTTCGGCGAGGGCCCGGCCGACGTGCTGCTGCAGCGGCTGGAGCTGACCGTCCGGCGGCGGCTCGACGGGCTGCTGCAGGGCGACCACCTCGGCCTGGTGCCCGGCTCGGGCAGCGAGGCCGGCGACTCGCGCACGTACCACCCCGGCGACGACGTCCGGCGGATGGACTGGCCGGTCACCGCGCGCACGCAGGTGCCGCACGTCCGCGAGACGATCGCCGACCGGGAGCTGGAGACCTGGGCGGTGGTCGACCTCTCGGCCAGCCTCGACTTCGGCACCGGCCTGTGCGACAAGCGCGACCTCGCCATCGCCGGGCTGGCCGCTGTCAGCCACCTCACTGTCCGCGGTGGCAACCGGCTGGGCGCCGTCGTCACCACCGGGGAGCGGGTGGACCGCTACCCGGCGCAGGCCGGCCGGCTGGCCGCCGACCGGCTGCTGCGCGGGGTGGTGGCCACGCCGCGGGCCGCCACCGGACGCCGCGGCGACCTCGCTGCCGCCCTGGAGACGCTGCGCCGCCCGCCGCGCCGCCGCGGGCTGGTCGTGGTGGTCAGCGACTTCCTCGGCGACACCGACTGGGAGCGGCCGCTGCGCGGCCTCGGTGCCCGGCACGAGCTGCTGGCCGTCGAGGTGGTCGACCCGCGGGAGCTGGAGCTGCCCGACGTCGGCCTGCTCACCGTGCGCGACCCCGAGTCCGGGCAGACCCTCGAGGTGCCCACCGGGGACCCGGTGTTCCGCGCCCGCTTCGCCGAGGGCGCGGCCGAGCAGCGGCGGGCGATCGCCGCGGGCCTGCGCCGCGCCGGCGCCGGGCACCTGCAGCTGCGCACCGACCGCGACTGGCTGATGGACGTGGTGCGCTTCGTGGCCGACCGGCGCCGCGCGGGCAGCGGCGGGGCCTCCCGGTGACCGCCCCGACCCCCAGAGAGGTCCGCTCGTGAGTTTCCAGTCACCGCTGTGGCTGATCGCGCTCGTCCCCGTCGTCGCGCTGGCCGTCCTCTACGTGGTCATGCAGCTGCGCCGGCGGGTGTATGCGGCGCGGTTCTCCCAGACCGGGCTGGCAGCCGGGCTGCTGCCCAAGCGGGCCGGGTGGGTGCGGCACGTCGCGTTCGGCCTGACGCTGACCGCGCTGCTGGGCCTGGTGCTGTCGCTGGCCCGGCCGAGCACCGAGGTGCGGGTGCCGCGGGAGACCGCCACCGTGGTGCTGGCGCTGGACGTGTCGCTGTCGATGCAGGCCGAGGACATCGAGCCCAGCCGCTTCGAGGCCATGAAGGACGCCGCCTCGGACTTCGTCGACATCCTCCCCGAGCGGATCAACCTCGGGCTGGTGTCGTTCTCCGGCACCGCCTCGACGCTGGTGACGCCCACGACCGACCGCGACCAGGTGCGCGGGGCGATCGCCAACCTGGAGCTGTCGGAGGCGACCGCGATCGGTGAGGCGATCTTCACCTCGCTCACCGCGATCAGCACCTTCCAGTCCACCCTCGACGTCGGCGAGGGCGAGGAGCTGCCGCCGGCGCGGATCCTGCTGCTGTCGGACGGCTACAACACCGTGGGCCGGGAGAACACCCAGGCGACCGCGGCGGCGCAGGCGGCCGGGGTGCCGGTGTCGACGATCGCGTTCGGCACCGACTACGGGTCGATCGAGATCGGCGGCGAGGTGACGCCGGTGCCCATCGACCGCGACGCCCTGCGGCAGATCGCCGAGGAGACCGGCGGGCAGTACAACGAGGCCCGCACCCGCGCCGAGCTCGAGGCCGTCTACGACGACCTGGGCAGCCAGATCGGCTACACCACCGAGCCCCAGGACGTGTCCTACTGGTTCGTGCGGATCGCCACGCTGCTGCTCTTCGGCGGGCTGGGCCTGGCCGCCTGGCGCCTGCAACGGCTGTTCTGACGTGGCGTCCCGGCCGTCGTCGGTGGTGACCGGCGGAGCGCAGGGCGTCGGGCGGGCGATCGCCGAGCGGCTGGCCGCCGACGGCGAGGTGGTCGTGGTCGACACCGTCGCCGACCTCGCCTGGGCGCACGACCGGGTGCGGCTGGTCAGCGGCGACGCGCGCGACCCCGCCGTCCTGGCCCGCGCGGCGGCCCTGGCCGAGCAGGCCGGCCCGCTGACCGGGTGGGTGGCCAACGCCGCGGTCTTCCGCGACGCCACGCTCACCTCGGCGACCGCCGCGGAGGTGCTCGACCTGGTCACCGCGAACCTGGCCCTGGCCCTGGCGAGCTGCTCGGCCGCCGTCGGGCACCTCCGGGCGCACGGCCGGCCCGGGGCGATCGTGACCGTGTCCTCGCACCAGGCGCAGCGGCCGGTCCGCGGTGCGCTGCCCTACGCGACGGCGAAGGCCGCGGTCGAGGGGTTGACCCGCGCGGTCGCGGTCGACCACGGGCCCGACGGCATCCGGGCCAACGCCGTCGCGCTGGGCACGATCGCCACCGACCGGCTGGCGGAGTTCCGGGCCGCGCACCCCGGGGTCGACGCCGAGCTGGCCGCGCTGCACCCGCTGGGCCGGGTCGGCACGCCCGCCGAGGTCGCCGACGTCGTCGCCTTCCTGCTGTCCCCGGCGGCGGCCTTCGTCACCGGTGCCGTCCTGCCCGTCGACGGCGGCCGGGCGGTCAACGGCCCCGACCCCGAGGCGGGCTGAGCCCGCGGACGTCGACGGGCCGCCGGGGACGGCGTCGTCCCCGGCGGCCCGTGCCGCGCAGCGGTGCCTTCAGACGGTGAAGCCGCGCTGGCGGCGGACCAGCTTCCGCAGCATGAAGATCGTCTGCAGGACGGTGAGCAGGTAGAGCACCGGCCAGCCGATCGATAGGATCGCCGACTGCACGCCGATGCTCTGCTGGCTCCAGGCGAAGATCAGCACGACGAAGGTGGCCGCCGCGCAGACCGCCGGCATGACGTAGGCCGACCCACGGCCCCGCTCGGCCGCCGCCTGCGCCGCCCAGTTGTCCTTCTCCACCCGGGCGAAGAACTGCACCCACGCGGTGAGGAAGTGCCCCATGCGGACCCACATGTAGAGCTCCGCGGGCGCCACCAGCAGCGCATAGAAGATGTCACTGGCGCTCGTGTCGTGCATCGACAGCGCGATCCGCAGGTTGAGCAGCGTCGCCACCGCCGGCGGGATCAGCCAGACCGGGTTGAACACGAACGCGTCGATCGACAGCGCCGCCGCCAGCAGCAGCAGGAAACCCATCCGCGCGCCGATGTTGAAGACCATCGAGATGTTCTCGTACCAGCGCAGCCGCAGGTTCGGGTGCAGCGGCTGGCCCTTGCTGTCGCCGCGCTGGCCGGGCCAGAGCAGGTCGATGCCGCCGAAGTTCCACTTCACCTGCTGGCCGTGCAGCGCCCGCAGGGTGGTCATCGGGCCGACGAAGGCCCGGGCCCGCGCGCTGATCTTGGTGCTGAAGCCGGCGTCCTTGATCTGCAGCGAGAGCTTGGAGTCCTCGACCTCCGAGTCACGCACCCACGGCGCGGACTGGTGGTGGCGGTACATGACCGTCTCGAGCGCGCGGACGCTGAACAGGCTGCACTGGCCGCCGAGCACGGCCATGTTCCGGCCGCGGACCAGGTTGTCCATGTTGAAGCCGGCGAACTGCGCGCGCTGGCCGGCGACGAGGAAGCGCGCCATCGCGCCGTGGACCCTCGACTTGTCGAAGGTGTAGATCGCCGACAGGCCGCCGATGCGCGGGTCGGTGACCATCTCCTTCTCCAGCCACTCCACGCAGCGCCGGTCGAGGGTGGTGTCGCCGTCGACGCCGAGGATGTAGTCGTGACCGCGGCTGACGAAGTAGCCGTAGTTGAGGGCGCCGACCTTCTTGTCGGGGTTCTCGCCGATGTCGTGCACGTGGACGACGGTCCGGTAGCTCTCGCCCTTGACCACGCGGGTGTGCTCGCCGGCGAACTGCCCGGCGATCTCCGGGGTGTCGTCGTCGGTGTTGTTGATGACGACGTGGACGACGTCCGGCGGCCGGGTCTGGGCCAGCAGCGAGGTGAGGACGTCGGCGATCGTCGACTCCTCGTTGTACGCCGGGATGACGCAGCTGATCGTGGCGTGGCGCGGCTGCTGGTCACGGGCCTCGGAGCCACCGAACTCGGCCGGCACCAGCGAGCTGATGTCGGGGATCTCCTGGCCGCCGCGGGCCAGCAGGTGCGCGCGGTCGGTGGCGCGCCGGTTGCCGTGGACGACGAGCTGGGTCACGAGGGGTCCTCCTGCAGGAGCGGCAGCTCGAGGGTGTCGAGCACGGTCTGGCGGAAGTAGCGCTCCGCGCCGGGCTCGGTCTCGACCAGCAGGTCGAACTGGACCGAGACGGTGAGCGAGCCGGCGGCCGACGCCGTCCCCGGCAGGCTGAGCGCGGTGGTGTAGCTGAACGGCGGCGTGAGCGCGAACTCGCCGCGGTCCTCGGCGGCGAGGGCGCGGGTGCTGCCGTCGTCGGTGGTGGCCGCGAAGCGGGTCACCAGGACCTCGGCCTCGGTGTCCCCGCCCTCGACGTGCGCCGAGAGCTGGATGGTCTTGTCGTCCCCGGCGGTCCACGCCGTGGCCTGCTGGTCGGTCCAGTAGTCGACGACGACGGTGCGGTCACCGGCCGGCAGCGTGCGGGTGAGCGAGCCGCTGTCGAGGTCGCCGGCCGGACGGGCGGCTGCCGACGCCGTCGCCGCGGCCGTCCCGGCGCGGTCCTCGTCGGCGGTCGCCGCGGCCGGCTCGGCCTCGGTGGCCTCGGTGGCCTCGGTGGCCTCGGTGGCCTCGGTGGCCTCGGCGCTGAGGCCCGGGCTCATGCTGACGTCGGGCCACTCGCAGCCGGTCAGTCCGGTGAGCAGTGCGGCGCCGAGCGTGAGCACGGCAGCGCGGGATCGGTGCGTGGGTCGGGACACAGTCTCCCCAGGAGCGAGCGATCGGGTGATCACCGGGGACCGGGCGCCGTTGCACACCCCCAGCGGTGTCGCCGACGCTAGGGGCGGGACCGGGGGGTGGACGAGACCCGTTGACCCCTAGGGAGGAGTCGCGTCACCGCCCGGGCGAGGGACGCCCCCGGGCGGTGACGGTGCGTGCCCGACGGTGCGGTGCCCCTCAGCGGGTGGGGTCGAGGACGAGCTTGCCGGTGGTGCGGCGGGCGAGCAGGTCCTGGTGCGCCTCGCGGACGGCGGTCAGCGGGAACCGGCCGCCGCCGACCGGCTTCAGGGCGCCGTCGGCGACCAGCGGCAGCATCTCGCCCATCGCCTCGTCGAGCATGGCCGGCCGGCCGAAGCAGTGCGCCAGCCAGAAGCCGACGACCGCCCGGCTCGTCCCCATGAGCGCCGGCGCCTGCACCGGCCTCGGCGGGCGCCGGCCGGCCATGCCGTAGGCCACGAGCCGGCCGAAGGGCGCCAGGGCGGAGAACGCGCCGTCGAAGACGTTGCCGCCGGTCATCTCCAGGACGACGTCGACCCGCTTGCCGCCGTTGGCCTCGCGCAGCGCGGCGGTGAACGCCTTGGGGTCGTCGTCGGCGAGGGCGGGGTCGACGCTGGCGTCGGCGCCGAGCTCCTCGGTCAGCGCGCGCTTCTCCGCGCTCGACGCGGTGGCGATCACCCGGCCCGCGCCCCAGCGCCTCGCCAGCTGGACCGCCAGCGAGCCGACCCCGCCGGCGCCGGCGATCACGACCACCGACTCCCCGGCGGCCAGGTGGGCGCTGGTGCGCAGCAGATGCCAGGCGGTGGTGCCCTGCAGCACGAGGGCGAGGGCCTGCTCGTCGGTGACGCCGTCGGGCACCGGCCACGTCAGCCGCGGGTTGGCGACCACCTTCTCGGCGTAGCCGCCACCGCCCTCGAGCAGCCCGACGACCCGCTCGCCGCCGCCGGCCGGGCGGCCCACGAACTCGGCGCCGGGGACCAGCGGCAGCTGCTGCGGGGCCAGGTAGCTGTCCTCGGTCTGGTGGGTGTCGGCGTAGTTCACCCCCGCCGACGACACCTCGTAGAGTTGCCGGCCGTCGCCGGGGACGGGGTCGGGGAGGTCGACGACGTCGAGGACCTCGGGGCCGCCGAAGCGGGTGATCTGCACGGCACGCATGAGGTGAGGCTAGGGCCGACCGGCAGACGGCGATCGCGGCGGCCCGGCATCCTCCTACACGCTGGGTGCGCATGGCTGGGTCAACGAGCCCAGCCGGGTGTTCATCGCCTGCTGCAGCTGCAGTGAGCCGGCGACGATCCTGGGTGCGGGTGAGCAGGTCGACCTGGTCGAGAGGATGCTTCGCTGCTCCGGGCGGCGGATCGACATGAGCTAGCCCTTCGTCGACGCGATGCTGCCCGACAGGTCACGGCGGCACGTGGTCATCCCCATGACAACTTGGCCGGCAGACACCTCCCAAGCCGGAGCCTAGTCCTTCTGAACGGACGAGGGCTCCCACGCCTGATCAACAGACGAAGGCACCTCCCGGGGACATCGCTCGACGAGCTGGTGGCCACTGGGACGCTGACCGTGCAGGCCGCCCGGCTCCTGGAGGCCGCGATTCGCCGTCAGGCTCAGCGTGCTGGTCTCTGGCGGCACGCAGGCCCGGCAAGACGACGCTGTTCACCGTGCTCGGCTACCGAAAGGCCTGGGAGGAAGCTCCTGCGTCGTAGGCGGTGCCGTTCTGAGCCCTTGACTACACCGACCTTGCGCGTGACCACGTCTGAGATTCTCAGAAGGCCGTCTCGGGCAGGCCGGCATGCGGGTGGGACTGGACGAGCTGGAGTACAGGTCCGCCGCCCGTGGGCAGTGGACCTGCGCTGCATCGAAAGCGACGGTTCCCGGTGACCGTGGCGTCGGGTTCCCCTGCTTCAATGCCCGAGGTCAGCATCTCCGTCCATGGCAGCACTGGCGTTGTGCGCCTGGACTGCGGCCACCGCACCGGCAGTCCAGGCGGCGAAGGGCGCGGGCGTGCGTTCCTTCACCGTCTGGGTCCGCCGGCCATTGGCGGCTATCCTCTCCACAGTCAGAATGTGCGGACAGTACTCTAGCTCTAATCCCGCGCCGACGTTCTCCGGTAGCAGTCCGTCAGCGGTCTGACGGAGCATCCGTGCGTCCAGATCCAGGGCGAGGTCATGCATACCATGTCGGCGGAGGCCTCGCGCGACCTTGTGTACTGCGAAGGCCCAGACCTGCGAATGGTAGTCAAACTTTTCGAATCGGATCTCGTCCTTCGCTCTTCCTGCAATTCCAACCGGAGTCAGCATGTCGGGACCGGTCAAGTGTTGGGCGAGGTCGGTTACCAGTCGGGCGTCGGACGGCTCGCCGAACAGGTCGGAGTCCAAGGCGAACCCCATGTCGATCGCGCGGACAGCCATTGATTGAGGGGTGCCTCCTGGGCCACGGTCAACCCCGTTGGCCAAGAAGGTGCCGCGCTCGTCCGCCACGACATAATGCCTGAGAACAGATGACTTGACGGCGTCTGCCTGCTTTCGGAGCGTGCTCGCAGACCTTCTTGACCGCGTCGTCTGCTCCTGCAACTGGGCCATGGCCAGTAGTGCGTCGTACACGAGTGCCTGCAGGGAGATAGGCGCCACGTGGGCGCCAGGGAGGCGACCGTCCCGGTGGTAAAATGCGTTAGGGGAGTCGGTCCACACGGTGAATGAGTCGCGCCGGTTCATTCCTGCCCACAGCAAGGCGTGCGAGCTCGGACGCCGCAGGTGGCGCAGCAGCCAGCGGACCGCGTCGTTCGCGGCCCTCTCTAGCGTCACTGGCCTTCCAGCGTGAAGGACAACCTGACCCGCTAACGCGTGATCGTCTGGGTAGACGATCTCTTGAGCGCGAAGCTCAGGAGCGGCCAGAAGTGTTCGGCACGCCGCGAGGACGAATTGCACGGTCGTGTCTGTGCCACCGAACCAAGGCCACCGTCGCCCTGTCTCGAGAGTCAACTTGATCGCCAGCGGGTCATCGGGTCGGCGGATGTGGTTCGGGACCTTTCCCGGCTCAGCCTGCGCCCGCTCGTCGTACTCGCGCGCCTGGTAGGCCGCGAAGTACTGAACCGTCCCGATCTCAAGCTGGGGGTAGTACGGCTGCAGAAAGTCGGCCGTGTAGAAGGCGTCGCGGCCAAACTTGGCCTCGTAGCGCCGGACCTCCGGGTTATCGGCGTTTTCAGAATTGACCGCGGAAGCTACGACCGGACCGCGAGCGCCGAGTCTGTCCACCGACTCGACACCCGCCATGCGGAGCAGAACGTCTAGCGCCTTCTCCCGTCGCTCCGGCAGCCTCATGACCGACGGTCGGATGTCGACCAGCGTTTCGTCCGTCGCGATGCACACCGGCCCGAGAGGGGTGTCCACGACCTGTCTGGCGACGACAAACGCGGGTCGTCTTAGGCCATCCCGAGCAGTCATCGCTTACCAGGAGTGGCACTGGTCACGGCAGGATGCATCAGGTCTGTGGCCCCCTCCAGCAAGGTCGATATGCGCGCATCCGCCTCGCGCTCCGAAGCGGAGACATGCGGGGACTCGTGGCTCCCGGCGACGTACCCGGCCCAGAGCAGCAAATCCACTCCCGCGAAAAAGGCCACGCGGTCGCGCTCAAGCCGTCGGTCGAGCGCGCACGCCTCCTCGACCAACCGGGCAGCATGGTCCGCGCCTCCGAGATGGGTGCACATGTGACCGACGTCCGCCTCGGGTGGGCCGACAAGCGCGCCAGGCGGGTCGAAGAGGATCAGGCCGTTCTCGCCCCCGTCCAGGACGTTGCTCGGACTGACGTCGCCGTGCAACAGGACGCGGCGCCCTGTTGCACTGGCCGCGTTCAGCGTGGCCTCCCAGCCGTAGGGCTCGCGTGCGCCGCGTCGCCGGAGGCAAGGGATCGCCCATCGCAAGTGGAGGTGCATTCGGTCGGCCCACGTGCGCGCCGTCCCGAGCAAATCTTCAGGCAGCTCGTTAGCGGGGATGTGGAACGGTGCCAGCAGTACCATCAATTCCGTGAGTAGGGATACCCGGTCGTCGACTGTACTCCCGTCGACGGGAGGGATGGTCGGGTAGGGGAGGTAGCTGGTGAGCAGAAAGCTAACGACCCCTGCCTTATCGCCGACGGAGACACTGACTTCACCGCACGCCAACGGAGGCACGCAGGGGAGGCCACGTTCATGCCAGATGCGGAGGACTCGTCCCTCGCCCGGTTCCCTCGTATTGCCCACGAGTTTGAGGACGGCCAGATCGCCATCTTGGCGGCGAACGAGTCGCACGAGGTTTCGCGATTCCGGCGTGGTGAGGCTGCGAAGATCCTGGACGACTCCTGCTCGCTGAGCAGCCTCCGCGTAGGCAGCCTTCACGAATCTAAACTCCTCTATCTCGTGCAAGTACATGCCTGAGGTCTGCACCCTGCTGCACAGGGCCTGGGCCTGTGCCTCCATGTTGACGAGGAGTTCGGGGCCAGGTGAGAAGGACACGCGTGAATCCTTTACTTGGCTAGACGGTGTACGCCCGTTGGGCCACGTAGAGCGAGTAGCCGAGGGCGAAGTACGCCGACACGGCATGACAGGCCTGGAGCAGGTTTACGGCCCATCCGCCGGCCGCGAAGTGCCCGTTCGAGAGGGTCACCATACTTGAGAGGCTAAAGATCACCGCCTCCAGCGGCGCTGGCCCGAAACTTGCGGAATTCTCCGGCTTCGGCAATCCGGTCCACAGCCACACTACTAGCCAGATCAACGGGAGGAGAACCAGGTACAGGAGGGCTAGGGAGCCCAGCAGTCGCGGCAGCGACGACCCGTTCCAGCTGAACACGTAGCCGGTCCACTTGCGGAGGTAGCGCACCCGGGCATGGGACCGGTAGTAGCCCATCTCCATCCGCTGGCGCTGCCGGTATATCGCTCGCGCCTCGTGTCGAGCCCCGTGGCCTGCCAGCAATCCCTGGATGAGCGCGAGCTGGTGCAGACCCTCGGTAAGATCGTCCGCCCGGTTGCCGTTGCGCGACGCCGCAGCAGGACTGCCTAGGGGAAGGTCGAACTTCCTCTCAGCGTCCTCGCGACTCCTCGTCTGGCGGATCTTGGCGATGCCTTGCCACACCCGGAGCAGTCGGTCAACATCCGTAGCCGGCCTGTCCTCCTCTGGGAGGAGCACCGTGGCGTCGGCGTGATTGCGCGGGCATCCATTCTCCGTGGTTTTGTCCCGTTGGCACGCGGGACACCAAGGTCGAGTGGCAATCATGGTGCGGGTGGCCCGCCGGGTTGTTCGCGCCGCATTGGCTGCTGCCCGGGTGTAGCAGGCTGCTGCCCGTTCCAGCCGCTTCTCGCTCTCAGGCGCCTTGCTAGAGGCCTCCTGACCTCGTGGTGCGTCTGTGTCGGACTGGGCCGGAACTCGGGCCATTCCATAGTGCAGCGCCTTTTCCCAGGCCCACCCGGCGCGTCGGAACAATCTCGCGGCGTCCGCGGGGTTGGCGGTGGCCGCGGCCGTCTCAGCCGCCCATTCGTATGCCCAGGCCTGTTTGCGCCGGTCTATGCAGCCGGAGCCACATTCGTCGGGGCAGTCGTCTAACTCAGCCCACTCCCGGTCGGAAATGACGTTAAACTGACCGAACAGTTCACGACCCACTGGGGTCTCATAGGCGTCTGACGACGCCCCTTTACTTGAGGTGGAATCCTCTTCTTCCAGGCGACGGCCGAGTGAGTTGCCTAGCCTCTCCCATGTCCCGACCTGCGCCCGCCAATTGTCTGCCATCTGCATCGCTCGGGCGGACTTCATCAGCAGGTCGTCGCCACTCATCGTGCGAATATCTGGCGGACCCGCTTGGGTGCTGTCCCGATAGGCGCGCATGTACTCCTCGAAGGCGCCCTGGAAGTCGTAGCTCCGCACTAGGTCATCGCCTCGCGCACTCGAGCCTGCCGGCTCAGCGGGCCCCGAGGTTGCTGAGGACTGCACGACGGAAGCAAAGCACGCCGCATCCCCAACCGCGCCGTCTCTACGCCTCGCGGCCAAATGCAAGTCGTCCCATGTCACATCGAACAGACCACGCTGCTCAACTGCCTGGTCGTCGGCGTCCGGGCACGTGAGCGGGTGACCACCTGCGAGCAAGTCCTCGAGCTCTCGGGCAGGTGGGGGAACACGCTGGCAGTCCCCTCGACGAGCCGACAAGGTTCCTTCTTCTCGCGACGCGCGCGAGTCACCATCTGGACGTCCGGCACTCCTGCCGTCACGACAGCTGTGCTGTCGGGCCTCGGCAGCGCCCGCGACTCCATGGGAGTCACCGGGATGGGCAGCCTGTTCGCCGAGGCCTGAGGTGGTCGACGGGCGGGCGGGGGTCGGGTGGTCGGCCCTCGCCCGCCCTAAGGGGGTGCGATCCGGCCCGCCCCCATCGGCGGCGCGGCCGGGCCTGGGAGCATGGGCAGTCGCGTTGTCTGAGGGAGGACGAGTCCGACATGCCCAGAGCCCTGCTGCTGGAGAACATCGACCCGGTGGCGGTGGAACTGCTGTCCTCGGCCGGCTACGAGGTGGAGTCCCTGCGCGGAGCGCTCGACGAGGCCGACCTGGTCGCCGCCCTCGACGGGGTCGACCTGCTGGGCATCCGGTCGAAGACGCAGGTGACCCGGAAGGTCGTGGAGAGCCGCCCGGCGCTGGCGGCGGTGGGCGCCTTCTGCATCGGCACCAACCAGATCGACCTCCCCGCGGCGGCCGCGGCCGGCGTCGCGGTGTTCAACGCGCCGTACTCGAACACCCGCAGCGTCGTCGAGCTGGCCATCGCGGAGATCATCAGCCTGGCCCGGCGGCTGACCGACCGGGACCGCGCGCTGCACGACGGGGTCTGGGACAAGTCGGCGACCGGCAGCCACGAGATCCGCGGCCGGACCCTGGGCATCGTCGGCTACGGCAACATCGGCAGCCAGCTGTCGGTGCTCGCCGAGGCGCTGGGCATGCGGGTGCTGTTCTACGACCTCGAGGACAAGCTCGCGCTCGGCAACGCCGAGGCCTGCGGCAGCCTGGAGGAGCTGCTCGAGCGGGCGGAGACGGTGACGCTGCACGTCGACGGCCGGGCCGGCAACGCGGGCTTGTTCGGCGCCGAGCAGTTCGCCCGGATGCGCCGGCGCAGCCTCTTCCTCAACCTCTCCCGCGGCTTCGTCGTCGACCACGAGGCGCTGCGCGAGCACGTCCTCAGCGGGCACATCGCCGGGGCCGCCGTCGACGTGTTCCCCGACGAGCCCAAGGAGCAGGGCGACCCGTTCGACTCCGTGCTGCGCGGGCTGCCCAACGTCATCCTCACCCCGCACGTCGGCGGGTCGACCCAGGAGGCGCAGTACGACATCGGCCGCTTCGTCGCCGGCAAGCTGGCCGACTACACCCGCACCGGGACGACGACGCTGAGCGTCAACCTGCCCGCGGTGGCGCTGCACGGGTCCTCGGCGGCCCGCTTCGCGCTGCTGCACCGCAACGTGCCCGGCGTCATGGCGCGGGTCGACGCGCTGGTCGGCGAGCACGGCCTCAACGTCGACGGCCAGGTGCTGGCCACCCGCGGCGAGCTCGGCTACGTCGTCACCGACGTCAACGGCGAGCTGCCCCCGACCCTGCACGCCGCGCTCCGGGCGCTGCCCGAGGCGGTCCGTATGACGACGTTCGCCCGGCCGTCCTGACGCCCGGCGTCACGACGGAGGTGCCAGGCCTGTGGTTGGCTCGGCCACCGAGCGACGACGACAGGAGGCGCCCGTGCCGGCTGAGCGGATCCTGGACGCGGCGACTCGGGTCGCCGACCTCCTGGTCGAGGTCCAGACGCAGGTCAACGGGCAGATCGAGGCCGCGCTCGGTGCGCTGCTGCCCGGCGTGCTCGAGCAACTCGGCGTCCGGCCGGCCGACGGCGCCGACGTCTCCGGGCTGGTCAACACGCGCATCACCGGCCTGAGCGTGGTCGTCACCCCGGCGTCGGTCGCGACGGTCCTGCCGCTGTCGGCCGCCTCTGCCGCGACCACCGCCGCCGGTCGGCGCGCGGTCGCCGACATCGTCACCGGCCGCGACGACCGCCTCGCCGTGATCGCCGGCCCCTGCTCGATCCACGACCCCGAGGCGGCGCTCGAGTACGCCGGCTTCCTCGCCCGGATGCGCGAGCGGCACGGCGCGGACCTCGAGATCCTCATGCGGACATACACCGAGAAGCCTCGGACGGAGGTCGACTGGAAGGGGTTCGCCTACGACCCGTTCCTCGACGGGTCCAGCCGGATCAGCGTCGGGCTGGTCGCCACCCGGATGCTCATGATGGCGATCACCGGCCTGGGCGTCCCGGTGGCGGCCGAGCCGCTCAACGCGCTGACGCCGCAGTACGTCGACGGCCTGATCACCTACAACGGCGTCGGCGCCCGCAACGTCACCGACCAGACCGCCCGGGAGCGGGTGTCGGGCTTCTCGTCGGTCGTCGGCTTCAAGAACTCGCCCGAGGGGAGCATCGACGCCGCGATCTCGGCCGCGCTCACCGCGCGGGCCCCGCACGAGTTCCTCGGCGTCGACCCGCACGGGGTGTCGGCGCAGCTGTCGACGACCGGCAACGACACCGCCCACGTCATCCTGCGCGGCGACCGCCACGGCCCCAACCACTCGGCCGCCCACGTCGCCGACACGAAGCGGAGGCTGGCCGAGCGGGGACTGCCGGAGGTGCTCGTCGTCGACGCCTCGCACGGCAACAGCCAGAAGGACCACCGGCGGCAGCCCGCGGTGGTGCGCGACCTCGCCGGGCAGGTGGCCGGCGGGGAGCGGGCCATCCGCGGCGTCATGGTCGAGAGCAACCTGGTGGAGGGCCGGCAGGACCTCGACCAGCGGCACCCCGAGCGGCTGGCCTACGGCGTGAGCGTCACCGACGCCTGCATCGACCCCGCGACGACCGAGGCCGTGCTCGCCGAGCTGGCCGAGGCCGTCCGGGCCCGGCGCGGGGTGCGGTGACGCCTCTCAGACCGCGATGGCGGTGCCGCAGACGCCGCAGACCTCGAGGTACTGCCGTCGCCAGCGCAGGACGGGCACGAAGAACACGCTGAACTGCCGGAACTGGCGGATCCGCGACCAGACCGTGGTGTTGGAGCAGCGCGGGCAGGTCCGCAGCTGCCCGGGGCCGAGGTGCTGCTGCTTCGTGCCGAACCCGAAGAGGAGGAACACCGGGTCAGCGTAGGCAGCGCCGGCCCGCCCCGCCGGGCCCGCTGACCAGGCCCGTGGCACGCTCGTCCCGTGGTCAGGGTGGGGCTGGTGCTGGGCGGGGGCGGCGTCGTCGGTCAGGCCTACCACGCCGGCGTCCTCGCGGTCCTCCAGCACGACTTCGGGTTCGACGCCCGCGGCGTCGACGTCGTCGTCGGGACCTCGGCCGGGTCGATCACCGGCACCCTGCTGCGGGCCGGGGTCTCCGCCGAGGACCTCGCGGCCTGGACGGTCAAGGCGCCGCTGTCCGGCGACGACGACGTGCTCAAGACCATGGCCGCGACCACCGTGCCCGAGCTGGCGCCCTTCCGGCCGCTGGAGGTGCTGCGCCGGCCGCTGCGGCTGCCCGGCCCGCACCTGATCGCCCGGGCGGTGGCCCGGCCGCTGCGGTTCAACCCGATGGCCGCCGCCATGACGCTGCTCGCGCCGGGACAGCACGACGTCGTCGAGCAGCTGGCCGCCCTGCGCGAGGTCGAGGGGCCCGGGTGGCCCGAGCGCGACCTCTGGATCACCGCGGTGCGCCGCCGGGACGGGCGCCGGGTGGTCTTCGGCCGCCCAGGGGCACCGCCGGCGCCGCTGCACCTGGCCGTCGCCGCCTCCTGCGCGGTGCCCGGGTACTTCGCCCCGGTGCGCATCGGCCGGCACGCCTACGTCGACGGCGGCGTGCACTCCGCGACCAACGCCGCGGTGATGCGCAACGCCGGCGTCGGCCTCGTGCTCGTCGTCGCGCCGATGAGCGGGTCGCCGGGTTGGCGGCCGGACGTCACCGCCGCCGTGCGCCGGTTCTCGCAGCGGGTGCTCGACCGCGAGGTGCGCGCCCTGCACACCGCCGGCATCCGCACCGCGGTGTTCACCCCGGGCGCCACCGAGCAGGAGGCGATGGGCGCGGACATGATGTCGCGCCACCGTCTCGACGAGGTCATCCAGCAGTCGTTCATGCGGGCCGGCGCCCACGCCGCGCGTCCGGAGGTCGCCGAGCTGGTGCGCGAGGCCGCGGCGCGGAGGGGGCCGTGACCGCACCCCGCGAGGTCGCCGAGGCCTTCAGCCGGCACCGCTTCCGCGAGGTCTACGCGGCCCTGGCCCCCGACGTCGTCTGGACCGCCGTCGGCACCCGGCAGTTCGTCGGCCGGCAGGCCGTGGTCGACGCGTGCGAGGAGACCCTCGCCGCGCTCGCGGCCACCGACGTGGAGTTCACCCGCTTCGTCGTGGTGGCCGACGGCGACGTCGCGGCCGTGGACACCGTCGCCCGCTACACCGACCGCGGCGGGACGTCGGTGGTGGCCTCCTGCGACGTCTACGAGTTCCGCGGCGGGGCGCTCTCGACCATCACCTCCTACGACGTCGAGCTGCAGACGCCCGGCTGACCGCCCCGCGGCCGGGTGGGACCCGAGCAGGCCAACTAGGTTGGACGCCGGACGAGGTCGTCGAGCAGGGGGTGCACGTGGCCAGGTCGGTGCTGGTGACCGGCGGGAACCGGGGGATCGGGCTGGCCATCGCCCGGTCCTTCGCCGAGCAGGGCGACTCGGTGGCCGTCACCCACCGCGGCAGCGGCGCCCCCGAGGGGCTGTTCGGCGTGCAGTGCGACGTCACCGACGCCGAGGCCGTCGACCGCGCGTTCACCGAGGTCGAGGAGCACCAGGGCCCGGTCGAGGTGCTGGTCAGCAATGCCGGCATCACCCGCGACGGGCTGCTCATGCGGATGAAGGAGGACGACTTCACCGACGTCCTCGACGCCAACCTCACCGCCGCCTACCGGGTCGCCAAGCGGGCGACGCCGAAGATGGTCCGCGCGCGGAAGGGCCGCATGGTGTTCGTCAGCTCGGTCGTCGGGCTGCTCGGCTCGGCCGGCCAGACGAACTACGCCGCGAGCAAGGCCGGCCTCGTCGGCCTGGCCCGCTCGATCGCCCGCGAGCTCGGCAGCCGCAACGTCACCGCCAACGTCGTCGCGCCCGGCTTCGTGCGCACCGACATGACCGCGGAGCTGCCGGAGAAGCGGCAGCAGGAGATCCTCGGGCAGGTGCCGCTGAACCGGTACGCCGAGGCCGACGAGATCGCCGCCGTCGTCCGTTTCCTCGCGAGCGACGCGGCCGGATACGTCACCGGGGCGGTCGTCCCGGTCGACGGCGGACTGGGGATGGGGCACTGATGGGGATTCTCGAGGGCAAGAAGGTCCTGGTCACCGGCGTGCTCACCGAGGCGTCGATCGCGTACGCGACCGCCCGGATCGCACAGGAGCAGGGCGCCACAGTCGTGCTGTCCAACTTCGGCCGCGCCCTGTCGCTGTGCCAGCGGATCGCCAAGCGGCTGCCGCAGGAGGCGCCGGTCGTCGAGCTCGACGTCACGGACACCGAGCACCTGGCCACGCTGGCCGACCGGCTGCGCGAGCAGGGCCTCGACACCCTCGACGGCGTCGTCCACTCGATCGGCTTCGCCCCGCAGGAGGCGATGGGGGAGGGCTTCCCCGAGGTCTCCTGGGAGCACGCCGCGACGGCGTTCCAGGTGTCGTCGTGGTCCTACGCCTCGCTGACCCAGGCCTGCCGCCCGCTGCTGGCCAACCCGTCGTCGGTCGTCGGCCTCACCTTCGACGCCTCCGTCGCCTGGCCGGTCTACGGCTGGATGGGCGCGGCCAAGGCGGCCCTGGAGTCGGTCAGCCGCTATGTCGCCCGCGAGCTCGGCCCCGACGGCGTGCGGTCCAACATCGTCGCCGCCGGCCCGCTGCGCAGCATGGCGATGAAGGCGATCCCCGGCAGCGCCCAGTTCGAGGAGGCGTGGGAGGGCCGCGCGCCGCTGGGCTGGTCGGTCACCGACACCGAGCCCGCCGGCAAGGCCGTCGTCGCGCTGCTGTCGGACTGGTTCCCGGCCACCACCGGCGAGATCGTCCACGTCGACGGGGGCTTCCACGCCGTCGGCGTGTGAGCGCATCCGGCCCCGCAGTCCACCGAGAAGGAAGTCCGTGCCCCGCGCCACCGTCGACCTGCACCCCGGCCAGCGACCCGACGAGGAGCCCTCGCTCGCCGTCCGCAACAACGGGGGGACGCCCCCGTCGGCCGCGCCCGCACCCGCCGGACGCCGGGAGGCGCTGCTGGTCCTCTCCTTCGGCGGCCCGCGCGGCCACGAGGACGTCATGCCGTTCCTGGAGAACGTGACCCGCGGCCGCGGGGTGCCGCGCGAGCGGCTGCTCGACGTCGCCGAGCACTACCACCACTTCGGCGGGGTCAGCCCGATCAACGAGCAGAACCAGGCGCTGGTCGACGCGGTCCGGGCCGACCTCGCCGCGAACGGCGTCGACCTGCCGGTCTACTGGGGCAACCGCAACTGGGACCCCTACGTCGAGGACGTCTGGCAGCAGATGACCGACGACGGCGTCGAGCACGTCTACGTGCTGGCGACCTCGGCCTACGCCTCCTACTCCGGCTGTCGGCAGTACCACGAGGACGTCGCCCGGGCCCGGATCGCGACCGGCGGGGGCCCGACGGCGGAGAAGCTGCCGCACTACTTCGACACCCCCGGCTTCGTGCGGGCCAACGCCGATGCGCTCGCCGCCGCCCTGGCCGAGCTGCCTCCCGAGCACCGGGACACGGCCCGGCTGGTGGCGACGGCGCACTCGATCCCCGACGCGATGGCCGCCGTCGCCGGTCCCGACGGGCACGCCTACGAGGCCGAGCTCCGGGCTGCCGCGCGCGCCGTCGTCGACGCCGTCGAACCCGGTCGCGCCTTCGACCTGGTGTGGCAGAGCCGCAGCGGCCCGCCGTCGGTGCCGTGGCTGGAGCCCGACGTCAACGACCACCTGCGCGCACTGCACGAGAACGGCGAGACGGCGGTCGTGCTGTTCCCGGTCGGCTTCGTCAGTGACCACCTGGAGGTCATCTGGGACCTCGACAACGAGGCGCGGGAGACCGCCGAGGAGCTGGGGCTGGCCTTCGTCCGCGCCGGCACCGCGGGCACCCACCCGGCGTTCGTGGCGATGGTCCGCGAGCTGCTGCAGGAGCGCCGTGGCGGCGGGGAGCCCCGGCTGGGCACCAACTGCCCGGCCGCCTGCTGTCACGTCGCACGGCCCCGCCCGGCCTGACCCGCACTGCGGGTGTTCCTGGCGCTGTGCCGGTCCTGCATCGCCGGCAGAGCGCGAGGAACGCCCGCAACGTCGCGCCCCCGTTGACCCCGGCCGGGTGCGGCGGGTAGACCGTCGGACCACCGGGGGCCGTTCCGAGGACGGTGTGCCGTGGTCGACGTCCACCCCGCCAACGCCGCGCAGCTGACCGCCTGGGACGGCGACCAGGGCGCGTACTGGGCCGCCCAGGCCGACCGCTTCGACCGGTCGATCGCCCGCTACGACGCCGCCTTCCTCGCCGCGGCCGACCTGCACCCGGGGGACCGGGTCCTCGACGTCGGCTGCGGCACCGGCCGCACCACGCGGGAGGCCGCGCGCCGCACCGGGTCCGCGCTCGGCGTGGACCTGTCCTCGGCGATGCTCGAGGTCGCCCGGCGGCGCGCCGCCGAGGAGGGGTTGACCGGCGTCCGGTTCGAGCAGGCCGACGCCCAGGTGGCGGCCTTCCCGCCGGCCGGCTTCGACGTGGCGATCAGCCGGACCGGCGCGATGTTCTTCGCCGACCCGGTGGCCGCGCTGGCCAACGTCGGCCGGGCGCTCGTGCCCGGCGGCCGGCTGGTCCTGCTGGTGTGGCAGGCGCTCGAGGCCAACGAGTGGATGACCGAGATCCTGGGCGCGCTGGCCGCCGGGCGTCCGCTGCCCGCGCCGCCGCCGGGCGCGCCCGGACCGTTCTCGCTCGCCGACCCCGGGCGCATCCGCGAGGTGCTGACCGCCGCGGGGCACCGCCAGGTGGAGATCGAGGGACTGGCCGAGCCGGAGTGGTTCGGCGCCGACCCCGACGACGCCCAGACGTTCGTCCTCGGCCTCGCCGGCTGGCTGCTCGAGGGCCTGGACGACGCCGCCCGGGAGCGTGCGGTGGCCGACCTGCGCGGCCGGCTCGTGGCGCACGCCGGCCCGGACGGCGTCGAGTTCGCCTCCGCGGCCTGGCTGGTCACCGCCGTCCGACCGTGACGGCGGCCCGCCCGGACGGCTACCGCGGGACGGCGTTGTAGGCGGCGACGGTCGCGTCGCGGACGGCGGCGGCCAGCGGCCGCAGGGCGTCGTCGCGGGCGGCGGCCTGGCCGCCGGTCACCGCGCCGCCCGGGGCGTCGGCGGTCGCGAGGTCGAGCACCCGGGCCAGCCGCCGCGCGCGGGCGAGCACGGAGGACGCGAGCGGGTCGGTGTCCGGGGGCAGCTCCGGCGCCTGCGCGCCGGCCAGGCCGGTCAGCAGCGCGGGGACCTCGGGGTGCCAGCGGGCGAGGTCGAGGCGGGCCAGCGTGCGGGCGGCGTCGACCACCGCCAGGTCCAGCGCCCCGGAGACGGCGCGCAGCGAGCCCTCCACCGGCGGCGGGGCGGGCGCGACGCCGGCGAGGTCGACCGCCGTCCAGGCCACCACCTCCGGGCCGGCGCTCTCGGGGACCAGCGCCAACCGGTCGCCCACCGCCGCCTGGCCGGCCTCCAGCGCCAGCGCGACCAGCCCCGGTGCCGCAGGCAGGCCGCGGACGTCGCCGGGCACCGGCAGCACCAGGCGCACCCGGCGCTCGCCGAGCCCGCGCAGCGCGGTCAGCGCCCAGCTCAGCGGCACGGTGCCCGCCGCGCCGGGCAGGCCGGTCACCGGGTGCGCGCGGTCGTCGGCGAGCGCGTCGAGCGCGGCGTCGGTGGAGGTGCGGCCGGAGAGCCATGCGGTCGCCCAGACCGCGAACCGGCCTGCGGGGAGGTCGTGCACCCCGCGAGGCTACGTCGGGCCGGCGCCGGCGCGGAGGGAGGCGCCCGGCAGGGGGACGTCTGGGAGACTGCGGGACATGGCTGCGTGGGTGCTCTGGCTGGTGGCCGCGGGCCTGTTCACCGCGGGTGAGGTGGCCAGCCTCGACCTGGTCCTGCTGATGTTCGCCGGCGGGGCGCTGGGCGGCATGGTGGCCGCCCTGGCCGGGGCCTCGGTGCCCTTCCAGCTCATCGCCTTCGTCGCCGTCTCGGTGTTCCTGATCGCCAGCGTGCGCCCGGTGGCCAAGGCGCACCTGGAGAACCGGACGCCCCGGCACGTCGACGGCGTCCAGGCGCTGGTGGGCCGCACCGCCGTGGTGACCCGCGCGGTGGGCCGCTCCGGCGGCCGCATCCAGGTGGGCGCCGACGAGTGGACCGCCCGCACCGGCTTCGACGAGACCTTCGACGTCGGCGAGACCGTGCGCATCCTGCAGGTGGACGGCGCGACCGCGGTCGTGGGCGAGGCCTTCGGGGAGCGCTGAGCGCAGCCGTGACCCGCGGCGACGAGTGGGGGATGATCACGGTCAGGCACCGACCCCCTGGAGGCCGCCCGTGACCCCCGCCCTGATCGCGCTGATCGTCGTCGTCGCCCTGTTCGTGCTGGTGACGGCGAAGGCCGTGACGATCGTCCCGCAGGCCCAGGCGAAGGTGGTGGAGCGGCTGGGCCGGTACAGCCGCACGCTCACGCCGGGCCTGTCGTTCCTCGTGCCCTTCGTCGACCGGGTGCGGGCCACCATCGACCTGCGCGAGCAGGTCGTCTCCTTCCCGCCGCAGCCGGTGATCACCTCCGACAACCTGCAGGTGGGCATCGACACCGTCGTCTACTTCCAGGTGACCGACCCGCGGCTGGCCACCTACGGCATCGCGAACTACATCACCGGCATGGAGCAGCTGACCACGACGACGCTGCGCAACGTGGTCGGCGGGCTCAACCTCGAGGGCACGCTCACCGGCCGCGACGGCATCAACAGCCAGCTGCGCGAGGTCCTCGACGGCACCACCGGGCCCTGGGGCCTGCGGGTGGCGCGCGTCGAGATCAAGGCCATCGACCCGCCGCCGACCATCCGCGACTCGATGGAGAAGCAGATGCGTGCCGACCGCGACAAGCGGGCGGTCATCCTGCAGGCCGAGGGGCAGCGGCAGTCGGCGATCACCAGCGCCGAGGGGCAGAAGGCGGCGGCGATCCTCTCCGCGGAGGGCCGCAAGCAGGCGGCGATCCTCGACGCGGAAGCCGAGCGGCAGAGCCGGATCCTGCGCGCCGAGGGCGAGCGCGCCGCGCTGTTCCTGCAGGCGCAGGGCCAGGCCAAGTCCATCGAGACGGTGTTCCGGGCCATCCACGACGGCCGGCCCGACCAGGGGCTGCTGGCCTACCAGTACCTGCAGACGCTGCCGCAGATCGCCCAGGGCGACGCGAACAAGATGTGGATCGTCCCCAGCGAGTTCAGCAAGGCGCTGGAGGGGCTGTCCCGGCTCGGCGGGGGCGACGGCGAGAGCCGCTCGTTCCTCGACGTCCCGCCGCCCGGGGACGGCGCGCCGGCGGCCGAGCCGATCGACACCAGCAGCTGGTTCGAGTCGCAGCTGCCCCCGGCCGCCGCGCAGCCCGAGGCGCGGATCGAGATGTCCAGCATCGCCGACGCCGGCCCGGCGATCCCCTCGCCGCAGCTGCCGCCGACGACGGACATGGCCCGGGCCGCCGAGCACGGCGTCGCGCCGCACGAGGGCAACGGCGCCCGCCCGGACGCCTGAGGACCGGTGCACCTCCGCGGAAGTGCACCGGTCGTCAGTCCTTGAGGAGGCCCTCGCGGAGCTTGGCCAGCGTCTGGGACAGCAGCCGGGAGACGTGCATCTGCGAGATGCCGATGTCGGCGGCGATCTGCGACTGGGTCATGTTGCCGAAGAACCGCAGGATGAGGATCCGCCGCTCGCGGGCCGGGATGGTGGCCAGCAGCGGCTGCAGCGACTCGCGGTACTCCACGCCCTCGAGCGCGGCGTCCTCCTCGCCGAGCGTGGCGGCCAGCGTGGGGGAGTCGTCCTCGCCGGAGAGCCGCTCGTCGAGCGAGCTGCTGCGGTAGGCGTTGGCCACCGCGAGGCCCTCCAGCACCTCCTCGCGGGGGATGCCCAGGTGCTCGGCGAGCTCCGACGGCGTCGGCGCCCGGCCGTTCTTCTGCGCCAGCTCGCCGACCGCGGAGTTCAGCGACAGGTGCAGCTCCTGCAGCCGGCGCGGGACCCGCACCGACCAGCCCTGGTCGCGGAAGTGCCGCTTGATCTCCCCGGTGATCGTCGGCACGGCGAAGGAGAGGAACTCCACCCCGCGGTTGGGGTCGAACCGGTCGATCGCCGCGATCAGGCCCAGGGTGCCGACCTGCAGCAGGTCGTCGAAGGGCTCGCCGCGGTTGCTGAACCGGCGGGCGAAGTGCCGGACGAGGGGGAGGTGCTCCTCGACCAGGACCTCGCGCAGCCGCTCGCGCCGCGGGTCGTCCTTCTCCAGCGTCGCGAGCTCGGCGAACAGCGGAGCGGTGCGCTCGGCCCGGCGGCGGTTGTCCGACACCGGGGCGCTGTCGGGCTCGGGGGCCTCGCTGGTGTCGTCGGCGGCCTCGTCGGCCGCCTCGTCGTCGCTGCTCTCGTCGGTGCTCTCGTCGTGCGCGGTGTCCTCGTCCCCCGGGAGGGGGGCCTCGGCCACCTCGACGGGGTCGGGCGTGTTCTCCGGCTGGTCGTCGTCCAGGGTGTCCTCCTCGACGGCCCGGCTGCTGGCGGCCGCCGACGTCACGGGGCGACCGAGAGGTCGCTGCCCACACCGTTGCCCGGGCGGCCGGCGAGCTCGCCCGGTCGCTGGCCGGGCAGGTACTTGTCCATGCTGATCAGGGCCACCGGCGCGTCGCTGCCGTCACCTCCGGGCACCGTCGCCTGGGTCGCGCGCCGGCCGTCGACGTTGTCGGCGAGGGTCGCCAGCACCGCCCAGCCGAAGCCGTCGCGGGGGACCTCGGTGCCGTCGGCGGTGGGGACCCACGCGTCGATGTGCAGCCCGGCGCGCGAGGTCTCGAACACCACCGTCAGCGGCTCGTCGCCCCGGGCGATCGCCGAGAGGGTCGCGCACGCCTCGTCGACCGCCAGGCGCAGGTCCTCGACCGAGTCGAGGTCGTAGTCCATGCGGATGGCCAGGTCGCCGGCCATCGCCCGCACCGCGGGCAGCTGGGTCGGCGTGGTGGGCACGCGCAGTTCCAGTCGTTCGGCGCGCCGCCCGTCCTGGGCGAGGGCACTCCTCGAGTCCGCCATCCGTCGTCTGCTCCTCATCCGTTGCGGCCACCCGCTCCGCCCGGGTCGGCGGGTGCGCGGGCGCCCGGCTCCATCCTGCCCGCCGGGCCGTCCTGACTCCGCACGGGGGCGGGGTCGGGTTCCCGGCCGCGTGCCAGCGCGACGGGCTACCCCGCCTCCGGGCTGGTAAAACACCCTCCGGACGGGACCGTCCGCGCGGTTGCCGGGGTGCAGGCGCTGTTGTCTGCTTGTGCCGGATGAACGCCAGCCAGGGCAGCCTGCCGTCGGGGCCCCGTCCCGCCGTGGACGAGGGCCCGGCCGCGCTGGTCGCGGCGCTGGAGGAGGCCCCCTCGGCGCTGTGGTTTGTCACCGGCCCCGACCAGCGCACGGTGTGGGCCAACGCCCGCGCCCGTGCCCTGGGCCCCGCGCCGGACGGCCTGCCGGTGGTCGGCGGCCGCCCGGTCGCCGACCTGGTCGCCAGCGTGCTGCGCACCGGCCGTCCCGAGATCCTCACCGGCGTCCTGGACGAGGAGGGTCCGCCGGTCACCGTGGCCGTGCGCCCGCTCGCCGCCGGCCCCGATCCCGGCGCGGTGCTCGTGCTCGAGGGCGGCCTCGAGGGCAGTGCGGGCCGCGACGCCGGCGACGTCCCGCCGGCCGCCCCGCCCGCCGACGTCGTCGGGGAGGCGCAGCACTCGCTGCTGCCGCCGTCCCTGCCGTTGCTGCCCGACGTGCGGCTGTCGGGCAGCTACCACCCCGCCACCTCGGCGCGCGCCGCCGGCGGCGACTGGTACGACGCGGTGCCGCTCGGCCACGGCCGGCTGGCGCTGGTCATCGGCGACGCCGTCGGCCACGGCGTGCCGGCCGCGGCCGCGATGAGCCGGCTGCGCGGCGCCATGCGCTCCAGCGCGCTGCGCGACCCCGCCCCGGCGGCGGTGCTCGCCGCGCTCGACGACTTCGCCGCCCAGATGGACGACGTCCAGGGCGCGTCGGTGTTCTACGCCGTCCTCGACGCGGCCACCGGCGCGCTCACCTTCGCCGCGGCCGGCCACCCGCCGCCGCTGCTCGTGCACGCCGACGGCACCAGCACCTACCTGCCGGTCACCGCGCGCCCGCCGCTGGGCACGCTCCCGGGCGCCGCCACCCCGGTGGCCCGCGCGCAGCTCGAGCCCGGCGCCACCCTGGTCCTCTACTCCGACGGCGCCGTGGCGGCCTCCGGCCCGCCGCCGGCCGAGGGGCTCGGCCGGCTCAGCCAGGTCGCCCGGGCGGCGCTCGCCGACCCGGCCGCGCTCGACGGCGGAGCCGTGGCGGGGCTCGCCGCCGAGATCGCCGGCGGGCTGTTCTCCGACGACGGCCGGCCCGACGACGTCGCCGTCCTGGTGGCACACCGCCGCGCCCGGTCGGTGGAGCCGCTGCAGCTGGACCTGGTCGCGATCCCATCCGCGCTGCCCGCGGTCCGCCGCCGGCTCGGCGCGTGGCTGACCGCCCTGGGCATGGGCGAACAGGACCGGGTCGGGGTGATGGTGGCCGTGGGGGAGGCCTGCGCCAACGCCGCCGAGCACGCCTACCGCGACACCGAGCCCGGCCCGATGCAGGTCACCGCCGCGGTCGACGTCGACGGGGTGCTCACCGTCACCGTCCACGACGAGGGCACCTGGCGCCCGCCCGACCGGGATCCCGGCGACCGCGGCCGCGGGCTGCTGATCATGCGGCAGCTCGTCGACGGCATGGTCCTGCGCGGCGAGCAGGGCACCACGGTGACGCTGCGCACCCGGCTGCGGCAGACGCCCGACGAGGAGCCCGAGCACCCCGTGGGTGGCACGGGCGCCACCGTCGTCGTGGACCGCGGCGGCGGCAGCCCGGTGGTGCGAGCGGCCGGCGACGTCGACATGGTCAGCGCCGAGCAGCTGCGGATCCGGCTGCTGGAGGCCAGCCACGGCGGCACCGTCCGGGTCGAGCTCGACCTGACCGCGGTCACCCTGTTCAGCAGCGCGGCGGTCCGCGTGGTGCTCGCCGTCGCGGCCATCGCCGAGGCGGAGGGCTGGCGGCTGGTGGTGCACGCGCCGGCCGGCGGCGTCACCCGGCACATCCTCGAGGTCAGCGGGCTGCAGCGGCTCGTCGAGCTGCGCTGACCTCGTCCCCGTTTACGGGCCGGGCCGGTTGCCCATCCACGGGGCGTGAGACTGCGGCGCAGCAACGTGCACGGCCCCGGCTGGACCCGGCGCCGCGCCGGGCGCGGCTTCGCCTACCGCGACGAGACCGGCGCGCTCATCCGCGACCCCGACCGGCTCGAGCGGATCAGGGGCATCGCCATCCCGCCGGCGTGGAAGGACGTCTGGATCTGCCCGTGGCCCAACGGCCACATCCAGGCCACCGGCCTCGACGCCGCGGGCCGGCGGCAGTACCGCTACCACGACGCGTGGCGCGCACGGCGGGACGCGGAGAAGCACGAGCGGGTCCTCGCCATCGCCTCCGAGCTGCCCGACGTCCGCGAGCAGGTGGCCGCGGCGCTGCGCACCCGCGGGCTCAACCGCGAGCGGGTGCTGGCCTGCGCGCTGCGGCTGCTGGACCTGGGCACCTTCCGCATCGGCAGCGAGGAGTACGCCGAGGAGAACGGCACGTACGGCCTGGCCACCCTGCGCCGGGAGCACGTCAGCGTGCGCGGTGAGCGGACGTTCTTCCGCTACACCGCCAAGGGCGGCATCGAGCGCGAGGTGGAGATCACCGACCGGCCGACGGCGACCGTCGTCCGGCACCTGCTCGACCGCCCCGACGGCGCCGGGGACGAGCTGCTGGCCTACCAGCTCGACGACGGCAGCTGGCGCGACGTGACCAGCGACGAGATCAACGCCTACCTCAAGGAGGTCAGCGGCGCGGAGATCACCGCCAAGGACTTCCGGACCTGGAACGCCACGGTGATGATGGCCGCCGCGCTGGCCGAGCGGCCCGCACCGCGGAACAAGACGGAGCGGAACAAGACGATCCGCGACGCCTACGTGCGGGTGTCGGAGCAGCTGGGCAACACCCCCGCGGTGTGCAAGGCCAGCTACGTCGACCCGCGGGTGGTCGACCGGTACGAGCACGGCGAGACCGTCGCCGAGGCGCTGGGCGAGCTGGAGCAGGCCGACGACACCCGCGAGGTCCAGAAGGTGCTCGAGCAGGCGGTCTGTCGCCTGCTGTCCGCGTAGCGGCCGACCCGGGAACGCACGAGGCCCCGCCGGAGCGGGGCCTCGTGACGGGTGCTGCGGGGGAGGTCAGCGGGCGCTGCCGTCCACGATGGTGAACAGGTCGATCAGACCGGTGACCTCCAGCGGGCGGGTGACCGCCCGGGTGGTGGCGATCAGGCGCAGGCCGACGTCGCGGGCGCGGGCCGACTTCTGGGTCTCGACGAGGACGGCCAGGCCGGCCGACCCCAGGAACTGGACGCCGGACAGGTCGATGACCAGCTCACGGGGCTGCTGCTCGAGCTGGGTGTCCAGCGAGGAGCGCAGCACCGGGGCGGTGAAGGTGTCGACTTCGCCGACGACCGTCACCGTGACCGCGCCGTCCTCACCCGTGGAGGTCGAGAGCGTGATCACGTCGTCGAAGGGTGCCTCCGTGCCCTCGGTGGACACGTCGGGCTGCCCCCCGGCGGGCAGGTCGGATGCGGTCACGGACGAAGCTCCTCTCAGCGGCCGCGCCGAACGGTGCGGCCACCGGTCAATCTACCGCCGCGGACGCGGGGAGTGGTGCAGCCCCCGGTGGGCGGTCGGTCGGGGAACGCGCCGGCCGGTGCCGCCGACGCGCGCGGCTGCCTGCTCAACCGCATTTACAACGTAGACAACCGGATGGCCGCACGCCAACCAGCCCGGCAGGACCCCCGGAGCGGGTGACCTGCCGGGCCGGGCGGTGAGCCGGGTGCGGGCCGGGTCAGGGATCCACGAGGTGGACGGCGGCCTCCTCGGGACCCTCGCCGCCGACCACCGGGTCGAGTGCCGCCTCGACGTCGTCGGCGGTGCGGTTGGTCCCGGAGTCGGTGTCCGGGGTGGTGTCGTAGTCCTGCTCGAGCTGCCCGATGCCGCGGGCGGGGTCCTCGGCGGGGCGGACGTCGGGGACGTCGTCGGCGATCTCCTCCTCCAGGCGCCCGGACAGCGACTTGCCCTGCTGCTGCTCGAAGGCGGTCGTGCCGAAGCCCACGGTCTCGTGGCTCTCGCGGTCGCCCGGCTCCGGGGCGAACTGCGGGTCCTCGGACCGCTGCATGGTGGGGAAGTCGTCCTGGGCGACGTCCGGGACGCCGTTGTCCTCGGGGAAGACGTCCCGGGCGGTCTGACCCTCGGGGCCCGTGGCCCCGCTGTCGCCGCGGACGTCGTCGCGGGTCCCGGTGAGGCCCCGCTCGTCGTCGGGGAACTCCGCGTCGTTCTGCGTGGAGTGCAGCGCTCCGGTGGTGTCCGGCTCCGGATCGGTCATGGGTTCCTCCCTCTCGGGCCGCCGGACCGGGGTGCTCCGGCGGCGGACTGCCCTCCGCCTACCCGGGTGCCGCCGTCCCATGCGGGCCCGGGGTGTGCCCGACGGCGCACCGCCCGCGGCATGGCGCCCACGGTGGCGGGGTAGCGCAGCCGGCATGGCGATCCAGGACGAGGTGGCGCGCATCGGGCAACCGGTCCGCCGCTGGGCGAGGGAGCAGGCGCGCGGCTACGACGGCGGCGAGGGCCGGCCGCTGGGCGGCTTCCTCGGCGCCATGAGCGTCTACAGCACCGCGGTGGCCGCCGGTGCCGCCGTCCTCCGCGCGTCCGGGCGGGAGCTGCCGGCGCGGATCCCCCTCGGCGACGCCGTCCTGCTCACCGTCGGCACCTTCCGGCTCGCCCGCCGGATCGCCAAGGACCCGGTGACCAGCCCGCTGCGCGCACCGTTCGCCCGCTTCCAGGGCGCCTCGGGCGAGGCGGAGCTCGCCGAGGACCTGCGCGTGGAGCACGGCTGGAAGCACGCGGTCGGCGAGCTGGTCACCTGCCCGTTCTGCCTGGCCCAGTGGGTGGGCACCGGGTTCGTGTTCGGCTACGTCGCCGCGCCCCGCGCGACCCGCCTGGCGGCCCTCACCATGACGATGGTGGCCGGCTCCGACGTCCTGCAGTTCGCCTACGACGCCCTGCAGAGCAGCGTCACCGGGGACGAGGAGGGCCCCAGGAGCGGCGATCCGGGGCAGGATGACGACACGGCCGGCCGGCACGCCGAGCAGGCCTAGGAGGCATGCCCGCTTCCCCCGGGCGGAGGAGACCGTCGGCGGTCGCACTGCCGGGGCACCGGCCCGCACCTATCCTGCGGGCCGCGCCGCCCCGCGGTCGCGGAGCCCGGGGAAGGGGAGTGGACATGCGCTCGATCTGGCGCGGCGCGGTCTCGTTCGGCCTGGTCAGCATCGGGGTGAAGCTCTACTCGGCCACCGAGGACAAGGACGTCCGCTTCCACCAGGTGCACGCCGCCGACGGCGGCCGGGTCAAGTACAAGCGGGTCTGCTCGATCGACGGCGAGGAGATCGAGTACGCCGACATCGCCAAGGGCTACGAGCTGCCCGACGGCCAGCTGGTCATCCTCACCGACGAGGACCTCGCCGAGCTGCCGTTGGCCACCCGGCGCGAGATCGAGGTGCTGCAGTTCGTCGACCAGGGCGACATCGACCCGGTGCACTTCGAGAAGACCTACTACCTCGAGCCCGACGGCCCGGCGACCCGCCCCTACGTCCTGCTGCGCGACGCCCTGGAGAACACCGGCCGGGTGGCGATCACCAAGATCGCGCTGCGGCAGCGGGAGTCGCTGGCGGCGCTCCGGGTCCGCGACGGCGTCCTGGTGCTGCACACCATGCGCTGGCCCGACGAGATCCGCCGTCCCGACTTCGGCTTCCTCGACGACGACGTGTCGGTGCGCCCGCAGGAGCTGCAGATGGCCGAGGCGCTGATCGGGTCCATGGCCGGCGAGTTCGACCCGCACGAGTTCACCGACGACTACCGCGAGGCGATGACCGCCCTGCTGGAGGCCAAGCAGACCGGCGGCGAGGTGCAGCCGGTGCCCGAGACCGCCGATCCGGGCGCGGCCGTCGTCGACCTGATGAGCGCGCTGCGCCGCAGCGTCGAGCGGGCCCGCGGCGGAGCGGCCGACGAGGACGAGGCCCCCGCGGCGCAGACCCCGGCGAGGAAGGCTCCCGCGGCGAAGGCGCCGGCGAAGAAGACCGCGGCGGAGAAGGCGCCGGTGAGGAAGGCCGCGGCCGCCGCGGAGGAGGCGCCGGCCCGTCCGACCCGGGCGCGCAAGGTCACCGCGGCGAAGAAGGAGCCGGCCAAGCGCGCCCCGCGCCGCAGCGCCTGACCCGTGCGCCCCGCCCCGACGCCCGGGCCGCCGGTGCCGGCACCGATGCTCGCCGTCGCGGGCGAGCTGCCGCCGCGCGCCCAGGACGGCCAGTGGGGCTACGAGTTCAAGTGGGACGGCGTGCGCGCGGTGGCTGCGGTGCGAGGGGGCCGGGTCGAGCTGTGGGCGCGCAGCGGCACGCCCGTCACCGACCGTTATCCCGAACTCAGCTCGGTACCACCGGCGCTGCGGCGGGCCGACGTCGTCGTCGACGGCGAGGTGGTGGCCCTCGACCGGCTGGGCCGGCCCGACTTCGGGCTGCTGCAGGCACGCATGCACCGCACCGGCGGGGCCGAGGTCGCCCGGATGGCCGCCGCGGCCCCGGTCTCCTACCTGGTCTTCGACGTGCTCACGGTCGAGGGCCGCAGCCTCCTCGACCTGCCCTACGAACAGCGGCGGGAGCGGCTCGACGGCCTGGGCGCCGAGGGGCAGCGCTGGGTCGGCACCCCGTGGTTCCGCGGCGGCGGCGCCGACGTGCACGCCGCCAGCCGCGCCAACGGCCTCGAGGGAGTCGTCGCCAAGCGGCTGGACTCGCCCTACCGACCCGGCGTCCGCGCGCCGGAGTGGCGCAAGGTCAAGCACCTGCGCATGCAGAGCGTCGTCGTCGGCGGGTGGCGGCCGGGCAAGGGACTGCGCGCCGGGGGAGTGGGCTCGCTGCTGGTCGGCGTCCACGACGACGACGGCCGGCTGGTCTATGCCGGGCACGTGGGCACCGGCTTCACCGACGCGGTGCTGCGCGAGCTCGGCGGGCTGCTGGTCCCGCGGCGCACGTCGCCGTTCGCCGACGCCCTGCCGCGGGAGGTCGCCCGCGACGCGCGCTGGACCGAACCCGTCCTCGTGGGGGAGGTCGCCTTCGCCGCGTGGACCGCCGACGGCCGGATGCGCCACCCCGCGTGGCGGGGGCTGCGCGAGGACCTCGACGTCGACGACGTCGTGGTCGAGTGGTCACCGTAGGCGCGGCGCGATGGGATGGGCGGCGTGAGCCGCCAGCGGGTGCGCGTCGAGGGCCGGCAGCTGTCGGTGTCCAACCTCGACAAGGTGCTCTTCCCCGAGGTCTCGTTCACCAAGGCCCAGGTCATCGACTACTACGTGCGCATCGCCCCGACGCTGCTGCCGCACCTGTCGGGGCGGCCGGTGACCTTCACCCGCTGGCCCGACGGCGTCGAGGGTCAGGCGTTCTTCGAGAAGAACAGCGCCCGGCACGCGCCGGACTGGGTGCGGAAGGTGACGGTCCCGAGCCCGGGCAGCTCGAGGGACCGCGAGGTCCTGGAGATGGTGGTGCTGGAGACCGTCGCCGACCTCGCGTGGGCGGCCAACCTCGCCGCGCTGGAGCTGCACGTGCCGCAGTGGCAGGTGGGCAGCCGGCTGCAGCCGGCGCTGCCCGACCTGCTGGTGCTCGACCTCGACCCGGGCCCGGACGCCGGCATCGCCGAGTGCTGCGACGTCGCCGAGCGGCTGCGGGTGCGGCTGGTCGGCGACGGGCTGGACCCGGTGGTCAAGACCTCGGGCTCCAAGGGCATGCAGGTGTACGCGCCGATCCGGGTCACCGACCGCGAGCACCCGAGCCGCTACGCCAAGGCGCTGGCCCAGGAGCTGTCGGCCGAGACGCCCGACCGGGTCGTCTGGCGGATGGAGAAGGTGCTGCGGCCGGGCAAGGTGCTCGTCGACTGGAGCCAGAACAACCCGGCCAAGACGACGGTGGCGCCGTACTCGCTGCGCGCCCGGCCCGACGCCCCGGTCTCGACGCCGGTCGGGTGGGACGAGGTGGACGCCGTCCGCGACGGCGCCGACCCCGCGGAGCTGCGGTTCCGCACCGACGAGGTGCTGGCGCGGGTCGAGGAGTACGGCGACCTGTTCGACGTCGCCGGCCGCACCCGGGCCCGGCTGCCCTCCCTCTGACGGGGGGAGCCGGGGCGGCAGGAGCGGCCGGCTCTGCGACCATCGCCACCGTGTCCGCCGCCCCCGTCGCCCACGCCGTGAACACCGCCGACACCGGCCGGCTGGTGGTCCGCTGCCCCGACCGCCCGGGCATCGTCGCGGTGCTCTCCCGGCTGCTGGCCGACGTCGGCGCGAACATCACCGAGTCCCAGCAGCACTCCTCGGACCCGACCGGCGGGGTGTTCACGCTGCGGCTGGAGTTCGTGCTGCCCGGCCTGTCGGCGCGGCGCACCCACCTGGAGGGCGCGCTGGAGCTCCTGGCGCAGCAGTGGCAGCTCACCTGGCGGCTCACCGAGGCGTCGCACCGGCCGCGGCTGGCGGTGTTCGTGTCGCGGACCGACCACGTCCTGCAGGAGCTGCTCTACCGGGTCCGGGCCGGGGACCTGCGGGCCGACATCGTCGCCGTCGTCTCGAACCACCCCGACCTCGAGCCGGTGGCGGCCGCCGCCGGGGTGCCCTTCCACCACGTGCCGGTGACGCCGGAGACCAAGGCGCAGGCCGAGGCCCGGGCGCTGGAGATCGTCGGCGACGTCGACCTGGTGGTGCTCGCCCGCTACATGCAGATCGTCTCGGCGGACTTCTGCAGCCGGTTCCCGGAGCGGCTGATCAACATCCACCACAGCTTCCTGCCGGCGTTCGTCGGCGCGAACCCCTACCAGGCGGCGCACGACCGCGGCGTGAAGCTGATCGGGGCGACCGCGCACTACGTGACCCCGGACCTCGACGCCGGCCCGATCATCGAGCAGGAGGTGGCCCGGGTCGACCACCGCGCCACCGTCGAGGACATGCGCCGGGTGGGCCGCTACGTCGAGCGGCAGGTGCTCGCCCAGGCCGTGACCTGGCACGTCGAGGACCGGGTGATCGTGGAGGGCGACCGCACCATCGTCTTCGCCTAACGCAGGACGGCCGGGCGCCAGCCGCGCAGTGAGCTGACGACGGCGAGCGCCTCGGCGCGGCGCAGGTCGTCGGGGGTGAGGTCGCGCTCGCGCAGCCGGCCCTCCTCGACCAGCCGGCCGCGGGCCACCCCGGGCAGCAGCCCCGCCGACAGCGGCGGGGTCCACCAGGCGCCGTCGAGCCGGACGGCGAGGCTGGCGATCGTCGTCTCGGTGACGTGGCCGGCGGTGTTGGTCAGCACCACGTCGTCGGCGTCCGGGTGGCGGGCGGCGGCCGCGGTGTAGACGTCGCGGCGGGTGGTCTTGTGCCGCAGCCACGGCGAGGCCGGGTCGACCGGCTCGTCGTCGACCGCCAGCCGCACCGGCCCGGCGGGGGGAGCCGGCAGCGGGTGCGTCCCGACGTCGACCCGCCCGTCGGGGTGCAGCAGCAGCCGCAGCCGGGCGGCCGGGCCGGGTCCGGCGGCGGCCGCCAGCTCCCGGCGGATGGTCGCCTCCGGGAACGGGAAGCCCAGCTCCGCGGCCGACCGGGCCAGCCGCGCCAGGTGCCGGTCGAGGTCGCGCACCGCGCCGTCGGCCCCGGCGGCCGTCGTCTCCAGCAGCGCGAACGGCGCGGGACGCCGGTCGAGGATGGCGGTCTTGGCCAGCAGTTCGGCGTGCTCGGCCGCGGGGTCGGAGGACCAGGTGATGCCGCCGCCGGTGCCGTACTCGGCGGTGCCGGTCGCGCGGTCGACGGTCACCGTCCGGATGGCCACGCTGAACACCGCGCGGTCCGGGGACCCCGGCGGGGCGACCCAGCCGACCGCGCCGCAGTAGACCCCGCGCGGGCCGTCCTCGAGCTCCGCGACCAGCTCCATCGACCGCCGCTTGGGCGCGCCGGTGACCGAGCCGGAGGGGAACAGTGCCCGGAGGACGTCGACGAGCCCGGTGCCCGGCCGGGTGCGGGCGGTGACGTCGGAGGTCAGCTGCCACACCGTCTCGTACCGCTCGGCGGTGAACAGCGCGGGGACCTCGACGCTGCCGACCTCGGCCACCCGCCCCAGGTCGTTGCGCAGCAGGTCGACGATCATGAGGTTCTCGGCGCGCTCCTTGTCGCTGGCCTGCAGCCGGGCGCGGGCCGCCGCGTCCTCGGCGGGCGTGGCCCCGCGGGGTGCGGTCCCCTTCATCGGCCGGGTGAGCAGCTCGTCACCGGACCAGCGGAAGAACAGCTCGGGGCTGGCGGAGAGGACCGCGTGCCGGCCGAGGTCGAGGAAGGCGGCGTGCCGCCCGGCCTGGGCCCAGGCCAGGTCGGCGTAGAGCCGCCGGAGGTCGCCGGAGACCGGCGCGCGCATCCGCACGGTCAGGTTGAGCTGGTAGGTGTCGCCGGCGGCGATGTGCTCGCGCACCCGCTCGACGGCGGCGCGGTGACCGGCCTCGGTCCAGCCACGGGTCCACCCGCCGACGGCGTGCTCCGGCCCGTCCGAGGGGACGACCACGGGGACCTCGAGCGGCCGGTCGGTCAGCCCGAAGACGGCCAGCGGCAGCGGGTCGCCGGCGGGCCGGGGCGCGACGGTCAGGCCCGGGTCGAGCCCGGTGGCGGCCTCGTAGGCGAGGTAGCCGAACGCCCAGCACCCCCCGGCGGTCGCACGCTCGACCTCGGCGAGCACCGGGACGACGTCGTCCGGGGTGGTGGCGACCAGGACGCGGGAGGTCGCGGGGAAGGACAGCGCCGTCCCGCCGGCGAGGTCGTCGAACCGCCCCTCGGCCCTCACTCGCCGCGGCGGCGGTCCTGCTCGGCGAGGAACCGCTCGAACTCCGCGCCGAGCTCCTCGCCGCTGGGCACCTCGCCCACGGCGCCGAGGAGGGTGCTGTCCTCGCGGGCGGCGGTGAACTGGTCGTACTGCTGCTCGAGTGCCGCGACGACGGCGGTGTTGTCCGCCGACCGCGCGATCTGCTCGTCGACCTCCGTGCGGTGCTGCTGGGCCGCCTCGCGCAGGGTCTCGGTGGGCAGCAACAGGCCGGTCAGCCGGCCGACGTGCTCGAGCAGGGTCAGCGTCGCGGCCGGGTAGGTGGCCTGCGCCAGGTAGTGCGGCACGTGCGCGGCGACGCCGAGCGCGTCGACGCCGGCCTCGCCCAGCCGCAGCTCGAGCAGGGCCGGGGCACTGCCCGGGATGACCAGGTCGCCCCAGTACACGGGGTAGGTCTCGATCAGCGAGCGGCGGGTGGCGTGCGCGGTGACCGTCACCGGCCGGGTGTGCGGCACCGGCATCGGGATGGCCTGCATCGCCACCACCGAGGTGACGCCCAGGCGCTCGACCAGCCCGGCGACCGCCGCGACGAAGCCCTCCCACCGGTAGTCCGGCTCGGGCCCGTGCAGCAGCAGGAACGGCTCTCCGGAGTCGTCCTCCAGCGCGGAGACGACGATCTCCGGCGCGGTGAAGGACTGGTAGCGGTCGCCGGCGAAGGACATCCGCGGCCGGCGGGCGCGGTAGTCGACCAGCGCGTCGGCGTCGAAGCGCGCGACGGGGCGGTGCGGCAGGGTGGCCAGCAGGTGGGCGGCGGCGAGCGCGGCGGAGGACGCCGCGTCGAAGTCGCCGGAGAGGGCGTGCACCAGCACCAGGCCGCGCCGGTCCCCGGGCCCGGTCACCCCGGCCTCCCGGGTGAGAAACGGCTCGGCGTCGGGCAGCAGCTCGACGAGCTCCTCCGGTCGCTGCGCCACGGCGGCACCTCCTGCTGGTCGACGTCCGCAGGGGTCAGCGCCGGCGGGGGTGCCGGCATTCCCGCCCGGTCAGCGCCCGGCGCTCCCGGGAGCCGGGTCGCGGGTGAGGACGGCGCCGTCGTCGTCGCCGGCGACGCGGGCCCGCGTGCCGTCGCCGGCCACCTCGGGGTGGCGGCCGTCGAGGGCGTCGCGGGTGTAGCGGTAGACGACGGCGATCAGCGCGGCCACCGGGACCCCGAGGAAGGCGCCGATGATCCCGGCCAGGCTGCCGCCGGCGGTCACGGCGAGGATGACCACCGCGGCGTGCAGGTTGAACCCGCGGCCCTGGATGATCGGCTGCAGCACGTTGCCCTCGATCTGCTGCACGACCAGCACGATGCCGAAGACGATCAGCGCGACGGTGAGGCCCTCGTCGACCAGCGCGATCAGCACGGCGAAGGCGCCGGCGACGAAGGCGCCGATGATCGGGATGAAGGCGCCGAAGAACGTCAGCACCGCCAGCGGGATGACCAGCGGCACGTCGAGGATCCACAGGCCCAGGCCGATGAAGAACGCGTCGATGAAGCCGACCAGCGCCTGCTGCTTGATGAACTCCGACAGCGTCGTCCAGGTCTTCTGCGACAGCGCGGTCACGTGCGGCGCGGCGCGCGGGCCGGTCTGGGCGGCCAGCCACGGCACCCAGCGGGGGCCGTCCTTGATGAAGAAGAACGCCAGCACCAGCGCGAGCACGAGGTTGAGCAGGCCGTTGCCGACGGCCGTGGCGCCGGTGGCGGCGTAGCCGGCGATGTTCGAGGCGTTGGACTGCACGGAGTTGATCGCCTGGTCGACGTACTGGCCGAGCTGGTCCTCGTCGATGTCGAGCGGCGGTCCCTGCAGCCACTGCTGGACCTGCTGCAGACCGCTGGCGAACTGGTCGGCGAGCTCGGTGACCTGGTCGGCCACCTGCGGCGCGATGACGGCGATCAGGCCGCCGATCAGGGCCAGGAACAGCAGGAGCACGACCGCGGCGGCCAGGGCGGGGGGCCAGCGGTGCCGGCGCAGGAACCGGGTCGGCGGCCACAGCACGGTGGCGAAGAGCAAACCGAGGATGACCGGCAGCAGGATCACCCACAGCCGGCCCAGCACCCAGAACAGGACGACGACCGCGCCGCTGATGAGCAGCAGCTGCGCCGAGGCGATGGCCAGCGTGCTCATCGCCGACACCGCCCGCTCGCCGCGCTTCCACGTGGGGGCCGGGGCCACGGTGGCCTCGTGGTCGGCCGACCGCGGGTCGCCCTCCCCGCCCTCGCCGGTGAGCGAGGGGGCCGGGCCGGGACCCTGCGCCGGGCCCTGCGCCCGGTCCTGAGCCGGGTCCTGCGCCCGGCCCGGGCCGGCCGGGGGGGGGGGGGGGGGGGGGGGGGGGGCGGGGGGGGGGGGGGGGGGGGCGGGGGGGGGGGGGGGGGGGGGGGGGTGGGGGGGGGCGGCGGG